>SKGP01000094.1 GCA_007117405.1 Candidatus Woesearchaeota archaeon
AATTTTTTTGATAAAAAGCAAATTGAAATTCTAAAAAAACTTAAGTCCTACATTGAAAAATCTTCTGAGATTGCAATAAGTTTAGCAGTAATGTCTAATGGAAAACTTAGGAAAAGTTTTTACATAAGTGAAGAATTTGATAAAAATGATTCATTAAATATATTTTCAATTTTAAATCTCAATTTAGAAACACACAATATAGATAATTTCAGTGTATTAGGAATCGACATGATTGAAGACAAAATAACATATAAAACATATTATAAAAGGGAGAGAGTTTCTAAAAATGAAATATTAGAGTTTATAGATGATATTCCTGGAAATAATAAAAAAAAGGTTTCTAAATTTTTAGAAGATTTAGACATAGATATTTTTTATGATGTTTTTTTTGATTATAAGTATAAAAATCAAGAATTATATGGAAAAAGAGTTGAATTTTCATTTCAAAAAAATGTTTTTCAGACTTCATTAATTTTGGGTTTGATTAAAAAAGAAAACTTTTATCTAAATGATAAAGATCCTGCAGCAATTATATTTGAGCTTTATACTCAAGAAAATTTAGAAGAAAAAATAAATTTTTATTATCAAATTAAAGAAGAAAAATAATTTTATGTTATATAAAAGCTTTAATAAAGTCGTAAGAAGATTTAAATAATATTATTTTTTTTTGTATATTATGAAAAAAAAATTGATTAAATTTGAAAATTTCAATTCTCAAAAATTTTTAGAGGAGTTTAGTCAGTTAAATGTAAGCAATGAATCAATTATTTCTCTTAATTCACAAATTATAAGAAATCTAGTTCTTTTTTTTGAGCTTGCAGAAAAAAACAATTTAGTTTCATTTTCATTTAAGAAAGACCTTGGACTTGATTTTCTCGGGTGGAGAAGTTTAAAAAAACATTTTGGGAAGGATTTCTTAAAATATTTTAACAAATTCAAATTCAAATTTGTTGGTTTTTCTGAAAAAGAATTATTAGAACTAATACCATATCCATATTATTTTAGATATTGCTATGAATTTAACTTAGAAGTATCTCATAATAAAAAACTATATGAAAAAGAAAAGAAAAAATTGTTAATTAATTGGAGACTTTTTTTCAAGTATAAAAGTCTTAGGGTTTTTTTCCAGTATTTTAAAAAATACCCTTACTCTTCTTTTAATTTTCCCGTAGAAAAAAACAAAGACAGATTTGTATTTTATTTCTATATTTTTAATGAAAAAAGAAAAAATGCATTTATTGATATCATTAAAAAAAACAATTTGAATATTCCAGACTTAAATAATTTTATAGAGAAAATGCCAATATACGACAAAATAGCGGGTTATGCCTTAGGATTTGTTTATAACAAAAATAAACAACTTGAAAGAGTAACATTATATACATATATTTTATATCCCCATGATACTATTGGAAATATTCATTTCATTAATAAGACACACAATCTTGACTTGGATTATAATAATTTTTCAAATATTTGGGCATATGGAATTGATTATTATATTTTGCCAAAGAGATATAAAGAGATTAAAATATACTCAGAGCCTTATATATTTAATAGAGAAATAAGTAATAGAATTTTAAATGATATATTTTACAAAAAAGTATGTACATATGTAATAAAAATAAGAGATTTTAAAATAGTAGATGAAAAATATGAGTTTTTATATTCTGTTTTCAACTCTAATGAAATTGAATCCCTTAAGAGATTTAATTTGTTTGAAAAGAATTCTAAAACACTTTCAATTTATTTGAATGAAGGTGGAAACATAAAGAGAACTGTGAATTATAATGTTTGAAATTTTAAAAAAAGGCGATTTTAAAAGATACTTTAAACAATTTGACTTTTTCCATTGCTGTGGTTGTAGTGATTTCCATGTATTGCTCCTACAGCTTTTGGAGGGATATCTATTTTCATATCTTGTCCTCCCTTAGAGAGAAGTGTTGTTTTAACATGATTCTCAGGATCATTGTTTGCAAAATTGTCTCTTATGAACAATTTAGTTTTATTTGTTGGAGAATCCTTACTATCTCCTGGAGTAGTATAATTAAAGTCTCCAGGATGGCCCACATTATTCGAATGGTTACTATGATTTCCATGCTTTCTGCAGGCATTTGCATCATCAGCATTTACTGCAACAGATAGTGCAACAAAAGAAGCAGTTATTGCTATTTTTGATGCTGTTTTATCAATAATTTTAGCATCTTCTTCTAAAATAAATGTTTTCAAAGATTTTTTTGCCTTTGGGAGCTGTTTTTTCATAATAAAAAATAATTTAAGATATTTATAAATCTTTTTTCTTTCTTTATAGTAGTTTAAAAACCAGACAATAATTCTAAAATTGCTTTTTCTGGGTTTTTTGCTTTTGCAACTCCTGATGCAACTAATATTCCTTTTGCTCCTAGTTCAATTGATTTTCTAACATCTTCTCCATTTTTTACGCCTGCACCTACTAATAGTGGTATTTTGCCTACTGCTTTAAGGGATTTTGAAATAAGTTGTGGTTTTGCTGTTGATATTGAGATATCTCCTCCAATTAGTTCTTTTGGTTCAACTGCTATAAAATCCGGTTTTAACTTTGCAATTTTTTCTGCAGTGATTGCATTTCTTGCACATACACAAGTTTTTAGATTATTTTTTTTTGCAATAATTATCCTTTTTTCAATTTCTTTTAAGGAAAGAATATTCTCACTATGACTAATTAAGGTTCCTTTTGCTTTTAAATCTGAAATAAGTGATACTACAGAGTGTCCGGTGTGAGCTCCATATTCATAAGAGTCAATGTGTTGTGAATATACTGAGATATTCTCATTAATTGTATCTTTTAAATCAACAAGTTGTGGGCATAAGATGATTTCCACATTTTTTTTCTTTGCTTCTTTTTCAAGTTTTTTGCAAATTTTTGCAATTTTTATAGCATTTTTTAAAGTGCTCTCTTTGTATGCTTTAAGATTTATTATTAATTTATATTCCATAATTTAATTCTATTTAACTTATTTATAAGTTTGACTTACATTTACAGGATAGTAAAACTATGATTTTGTAATTTAATAAAGACAACTAAAGAATAAATATGTAATAAATTACAAAATTTATTATGGGAAATGCAAAACATAAAAAAACCTTTTACTTAAAGGATGGTAAGACATTTTCAGATCTGAAAGGATTTGCTAAGGAATTGGCTAGAATGCCAAAAGATGTATATGAACATCATGTTAGTTCAGAAAAGAATGATTTTTCAAATTGGCTTAAATTTTCTATGAATAAAGAAGATTTAGGGAAAAAAATTGAAAAGCAAGTTCATAAAATAGAACTAGAACTTGAAGTTTTAAGACATCTAGTGCATGATGCTGGGAAAAAGCCAGTTCCTGCAAAAGCAAAATCTCCTAAGAAACCAACTGTAAAAGTTGTAAAAAAATAAAATTATTTTATTACAGATTTATTATTTTTTCTTTCAAATTTTA
>SKGP01000063.1 GCA_007117405.1 Candidatus Woesearchaeota archaeon
AAAAAATAATCCTGCTATAAAAAATCCCGCAAATAGAAGAAAATTTTTTTTCTTCTTTATTTTTTTTTTACTCATAATAAAAAACATTTATATACTTGTTTATAAAATATTTGTTTATGTATAAAAAAAAGGCAAATATTACAGTTTCTTTTTCTTGGATATTTATGATAATAATAGGTACATTTTTTATAGTTGTTGCTTATAATGTAATTTCAACATATCAACAAAATGAAGAAGCAAAATACGAACTTGAATTAAAGAACACCCTTAGAAATGTATTCAACCTTGTTGGTACTACAACTGGGATAGAAGAAGAGAAAATGGAGCCTCTTGGGAGGGTTTTTAGAAATTCTGAAGTTGAAATAATTTGTTTTGAAAATAATCCCTTATTATCAATAAATGGAAGACTTGATGCAAATAATGAGTATTTAAGAAATTATCCAACATTTATGACTTACATTAAACAGGGAAGATTGGATGAAACTTATCTTGCAGTAGGAAATTTTAGAATGCCTTTTAAAACAAGCAATTTACTTGCAATAGTTTCAAAAAATAATTATATTATTTTAGATGATTCATCAACTATTTCTTTATTATTTATTGAAAAATTTAGAAAAACAGGAGCATTTGAAGATTTAACATTAATAGTTACAAATATTAATTCTTTTGATTCAGATTTTTATGAATCTCTTAGAAGAAGTGGAGCAAATAGCATAATGTTTATTTCTGATGAACATATAAACATAGACCCTCAATGGGAAAATCTTAGGCAAAGAGCATACCATCTGCAGATAGAAAATCCTGGAAATAGTTATGGAAATATAATATACAAAGATAAAGATGGTAATTCATTTACATTTCCATATATAGATTTTGATAACTCACTTTCTCTTATAACTATGGCCGCTTTTTCAAGTCCTGGAACATTTAATTGCTCATACAACAGACTTTTTGATTTGACCACATCAGCATATGAATTTAAAATAAATAAGACTCAATATTTTATCAGCCTTCTAGATAACTCTGTTTCACTTTGTTCTCCTTCGATGGGTGGGGTTGGACTTCAAAATCTTTCTTATGTGGAAGTTTTAGAGAAATTAGAAGAAATAAAATTATATATTGAAACCAATAATTTTAATAATCCTGTGCAATTATACAATTTAATAAGACAGTTGGATGATTTGCAAAAAGATAAGTTGGAAGTATTTAATTGCCCTTACATATATTGAAAATGACAAAAGACCTTAAAGCAATAAATATGGACTTTGAAGAATTTTTATCTAAAATTGATAAACCTGATTTTGATAAGGATAAAATAAAGAAAGCATATGAATTTTCAAAAAAAGCTCATATTTATCAGCAAAGAAGAAGTGGTGAACCTTATATATCACATCCATTAGAAGTTGCAAAAATAGTTTATGAATTTGGTTTGGACGAAGCATCTGTAATATCTGCTTTACTACACGATGTGGTTGAGGATACAACCTACGGTATAGATGATATAAACAAGAATTTTGGTGAGGAAGTTGCATTAATTGTTGAAGGGCTTACAAAGATTAACATTTTTGGAGAAAATAAAATTGAGAGAAATATTGAAGCACTTAGAAAAATACTTCTTGCTAGTGCTAAGGATATAAGAATTTTAGTGATTAAACTGTGTGATAGATTACATAATATGAGGACATTAAATGAGATAGACCCTGAAGGACAAGAGAGAATTTCAAAAGAAACTTTGCTTATATATGCCCCTATAGCACAAAAAATTGGTATATACTCACTAAAATGGGAACTCGAAGACCTTTCATTTAAATATACAGACCCTGATATGTTTCATTTTATAAAAGAGAAATTAGGATTAAAAAGAGAAGAGAGAGAGATTATTGTAAGGCAAGCTGTTGATGAGATAAAAGATGTTCTTAGTGTAAATGATTATGATGATGTGATACTTTTAGGAAGGCCTAAAAATTTTTATAGCATATACAAAAAAATTAAAGATAAAACTAAAAGTTTCGAAGATATATGTGATTTGTATGCAGTAAGAATTATAGCAAAAGATATCTCGGATTGTTATACTATTTTAGGGATATTACATGAAAATTTTCAATCATTTCCAAATAGGCTTAAAGATTATATTGCAAATCCAAAGGCGAATGGTTATCAGTCAATCCACACACTTATATATTCAAGAAGAATTAAATCTCCAGTTGAAATACAGATAAGAACAGAAGAGATGCACAAACTAGCAGAATTTGGAGTTGCAGCTCACTGGAAGTACAAGAATATAAAAGAAGATAAAAAATTTGAAAAAAAGATATCCTGGCTTCGTGAAGTTTTACAGTGGGAAAAAGAACATAAAGACAATCATGAGTTTTTAAAACTTTTAAAATTTGATTTTTTTGAAGATGAGATATTTGTTTTTACTCCAAAAAACGATGTAATCACTCTTCCAGAAGGCTCAACCGTATTAGATTTTGCATATGCGGTTCATAGTGAAGTTGGAAATAGAGCATTTAAAGGTAAAGTAAATGGGTTTATATCAACAATAGATAAGACTCTAAAAAGTGGCGACATAGTTGAAGTTATAACCCATACAACTGCAAAGCCAAATGATAAATGGCTTAAATTTGTTAAAACTGCTAAAGCAAGAATGAGAATAAGAGAGGCATTAAATCTAAAACATTCAGGAAAACAAGATACCTCAACAGATGAAGTATCTTTTGAAACACTTAGAACTAAGATGACAAGAGTTGATGAATTTAAAAAAGTTAGAAGTGCGGGTTGTTGTTCTTTTGAATATAGGGACCAGTTGATAGGCGTTGTTGGAAAAGATAAAACACTAGTAGTTCACAATGCTTCATGCGAAAATGCAAAATATACTCTTAATCACAAATTTCCAATTATGTGGAAAGAAGAAAAAGTAAAAGAAGTAAGTTTAAATATGATACTTAAAGATAGGTTTGGGATTCTGATTGATATTTTAAATATTTTTTCACAGTTTAATCTTAATGTATCCAAACTTAATACAAAAGTTCAAAGAGATGGTAGCGTTAAGATGGATATAACTATAGTTGATGGCCCTCATATTGAAAGGTTGGTTAAAGCAATTAAAAAATTAGATTTTGTTGAAAGCATTAAAGTTTCAAGAGGAATATTTTTTTAAAATGAATTATAATCATCTTTCAAAAGAAATTCTAGAAATATGTGATGATTTCCTAGAAATACCATCAGTTATATTGTATGAAAAACCTTTTTTTGATTATTTAGAAAGAAAAATATCCTTATTAGGCTATAATACTGAAAGATGTGGAAATGAATATCTTGTAGTAAAAGGAAAAAATCCTAAAAAAATTTTCTCTGCTCATGTTGATAGACATGGTGTTGTGAGAGGTGAAAATGGAACATTTGAATATGCAGG
>SKGP01000006.1 GCA_007117405.1 Candidatus Woesearchaeota archaeon
TCACTGCGCAAATGCTACGTTCGGTGCATTCAGCAAAGCTGAATACTTGAACTCTTCTCATTCAAGTCATTAGTGTCGATTCCGAAGACACGATCACTGCGCAAATGCTACGTTCGGTGCATTCAGCAAAGCTGAATACTTGAACTCTTCTCATTCAAGTCATTAGTGTCGATTCCGAGACTTGAACTCGGGACCTCCAGATTATGAGTCTGGCACTCTAACCAACTGAGCTAAATCGACATTGTAAAAGATTGATAATAAAATTATTTCAACTAGTTAAAAGCAACTGAAATGTGTTTATAAAAGTTACTACAAATAATATTCATTACTATTCAATAGATAAAAATCAAAATATTTATAAATAACGGAATATATAGATTTTATACAAAATGCGAAACATTGAAAGATTTAACAAGAAATCAAAAAAAATCATAAGTAAAATAAGGAATGATCTATCTGAACTTATAAAAGTGAACGAAGACAACAATGAAAAATTAAACAAACTTAAAACACATGTTGAAAATGTTCATTTTGAACTTAAAAAGATAGATTCTGTTTTTATAGGTGATAAAGATAAAGAAAATCTCAAAAATATAGATGCATTAATTGAAGATGATAACTTGGAAGATACTGAGGATATATCTATAAAAAAGCAAATTATTATCAGAAGAAGAAAAAAAATAGCAAGAAGCTTTTCAAGATGGCTTTTTAGCAACAAGGATGTGTAAAATGAAATTAGGAAAACTTATAACATACAATCTGCTAACATTTCTTTTAGCAGCAAATACTTTCTATCTTTACTTTGGAGGTGGCTCTGAAGGGTTCTCAGCAACACAAGGATTTATTATGAGCATTCTCCCTTTTGCTGTAACAGTAACAATATTGTTTGTACTTTCTTTATTAGTTACAATCTCATATATTGCTGTAAAAGCAAAAACTAGAAAAATATTACTTAAGATATCTCTTGCAACACTCGTAGTTATGCTAGTAATAAGTATAATTGGAAGAATTATTGAGATATACAATGGAGTATTCTGCTACAGTTGCTGGGTTAGTACATTATTATACATAGGACTTTTAGTATTAGTTATATTAATATTGAAAGATTTATACAGATTAATAAGACATCTTGTTGATAATTCATATTAATACTTATATTTTTATATTAAATACTATTTCTAATTTTATGAGTAAAACCAAAAGAGAATTTTCAAATGCCAGAAAAAGGGAAAATTTCTACAAACAAGCAAAAGAAATTGATGTGAGAGCAAGATCATATTTCAAATTAGAACAAATAGACAAAAAATATTCTATTTTAAAAGATGGATTAACTATAATTGATTTAGGAGCCGCTCCAGGAGGTTGGCTTCAATATATAGATAAAAAAATAAATAATGGAAAGATTATTGGAATTGATCTTTTGGAGATTAAAAAAAAATTTGAATTTAGTGAGAAAGTTCAAATTATTGAAGATGACTTTGATGAAATAGAGAACTATATTTCAGAAAAGTTCGACTTAGTTCTATCTGATATGGCACCTGAATTTTCAGGAGATTCTAGGGCAGATAGGGGTAGGACACATAAGTTAAATCTAAAAACTATTGAATTTTGTAAAAAACATCTTAAAACAGATGGAAATTTGGTGTTTAAGACATTTGAAGGCGAAGATTTGGATACAGTTAGAAATGAAGCAAAAAATCTATTTAGAATTGTAAAAGAGTTTAAACCAGACTCTTCTCAAAAAAAAAGTTCAGAAATATTTCAGATATGTATTTCAAAAAAATAATTACAATTGTTGAAATCTTTTTGAAATGTTTTCTAAATATTTTTTTCCTGTCTCAGATTCATATAATCTAAAGAAATCCCCAAATCCCATAAAGGTACAGGTTTTACTTGGATTCACAATTATTTCTCTATAATAATAAGGAATTAATATTCTATTTTGCCTATCTACTTTAGATGATACTATTGGAAATTTATGGGATTTGTTTTCAGCCATTTTTGTTATATAATCAACATTAGAACCCATTATACAAGAATTGCCAAACTCATCTGTATTGGGTATTAAATATATTTCTAAATTTTTAGGATGTTCAATTGATTTTGGCAGTGCAACTCTCATTTTTTCATCTAATTTTCTATTATAAATTCCTACATACATTATAATCTGAATTAATAAGGAACATTTTATAAATTTCACCTAATTTGAAAGTTTAATGAAATTTAAAATAATTACTTTTGGAAAAGTAAAAAATAAGAACTTATTTTTAGAAATAGAGGAACTTAAGAAAAGGATTTCAAGAATTGAGTTTGTAGAACTGAAAGAAGTAAAAGAAAAGAATATTGATATACTCAAAAAGAAAGAGTTTGAGTTGATTAAAGAAAATATCTCAAAAGAAAATTACAATATTTTACTTTGGGAACATGCACAGGAGTTGGACACCATTTCATTTCATAAATATTTAAAGAACATAGATAAAACAATTTGCTTCATAATAACTGGTGCTTACGGTCCAAATGACGATTTGAAAAGCTTAATTGATATGACACTTAGCCTATCTAAAATGACATACACACACGAGCAGGCACAATATATGCTAGTTGAACAATTGTACAGAGTTGAATGTATTGAGAAAAATATAGGTTATACTAAGTAAGTGATATTTTAGAAGATTAAGTATTAGCATGTCGGGAATGGGATTTGTGCGAGACACTTCACTTCGTTGCGTTCTTGCACCCCAGAGGGGAACTAAAGTTCAAATCCACAGATTATAAATTAAACTATAGAAGATTAAGTATTAGCATGTCGGGAATGGGATTTGAACCCACGAACACATGTGTGACAGGATCTTAAGTCCTGCGCCTTTGACCAGACTTGGCAATCCCGACATTATAAAAAAATAGTATTTATTTCCAAGTCTAAATTTAAGAAAACTTATATGTTTTATAAAGTTTTTTTATTTTAAAGTATTAGTTTATTTTTTTAATTCTTCATCTTTAGAAGAATTTGTTTCTTCTTTAGAATAATCTTCTTTACTCTCTTTCTCATAAGAATTGTCCTTGGAATCATAATCTTCTTTATACTTCATATCATCTTTAGAATAATCTTCTTTACTCTCTTTCTCATAAGAATTGTCCTTGGAATCATAATCTTCTTTATACTTTACATCATCTTTAGAATAATCTTCTTTACTCTCTTTCTCATAAGAATTGTCCTTGGAATCATAATCTTCTTTATACTTTACATCGTCTTTAGAATAATCTTTCTCAACAACTTTATCATTGGAAAGGTCTTTATCTAAAACTTCATCCCTATCACATATCGAATTATTGTTTGAATCTAAGCAACACCCAGTACCGTGTCTTATGTAATGAGGATTACATACAATTATTTTATTTATATCTTCTTCA
>SKGP01000067.1 GCA_007117405.1 Candidatus Woesearchaeota archaeon
GAGATTTCCAAGAATAATTTCCCTTAGGGAAGATAAAACCGCAGACGAAGTAAATTCAATAGAAGACATTTCAAGATTTGTAAGCTAATTATTCTGTTGCTTATATTTATAAATATTTGATACTTTGTCATAAATATATAAAAATGATAAAAAAAGTTGGAAATATTATTCTTTTGGGAACATCCCACGTTGCGAGGCAAAGTGCAAAAGAAATAGAAGAGGCAATTGAAAACTATTCTCCACAAGTTATTGCTATAGAACTTGATATGGAAAGACTTAGAAATTTAATGTCAAAAAACCAAAAAGAGAAATCTTCTTTTAAAAGAATGAATGCTATAAGAAAAGATATTGGTCTTTCAGGTTACATTTTTGCGCAAATAGCTGCGTTTGTTCAAAGCAAGATTGGAAAGTCCTTAGGAATAGAACCAGGTGTTGATATGAAAACAGCTTATGTCAAGGCAAGAGATAAAAAAATACCAACAGCACTTATTGACCAAGACATAAGGATTACCTTACGAAAATTTTCAAAACTTGGATTTAGAAGAAAAATTTCAATGTTTTCAAGTCTTTTTTTTAAAAGCTTTAAAAAAGAGTATAGAGAGAGATTGAGTTTTGATGTTAAGGCAGGAGTTCCGGATGAAAAGGTTATAATTGAGATGCTTTCAATAGTTAAAAAAGAGGTTCCTGATTTATATAGAATATTAATTCATGAAAGAAATGTATTTATGGCTGAAAAGTTATTAAAGCTTAGAGAAAACCATGAAGGAAATATCTTGGCTGTTGTTGGTGCAGGCCATCTTGCTGGGATGGTTGAATACCTTGAGAAAAATTATAAAGTTCCAGATAAAATATCTTATTCTTTTTCAGTTGAAGTCGATTAAAATTCTTCTATTGCTCTATAAATCTTATCTATGTCTTTTTCCTGTGCAATTTTATTTCTAAACTCTTTTGCACCTTCAATTCCTTTAAAAAACCACATTGATTGCCTTTGAATTTTAAGATTAAGATTAAAAAATTCTCTATTTTCAAGTTTTTTTAGATAATCTCTTAGAAGTTCTTTTTGTTTTTCTTTAAGTTTTTCTCTGTCAAATTCAAGTTTTTTTTTGTGTTTTAGATAATAGTTGAATCTTTCAAATAAAAAAGGATTTCCAATTGCTGCTCTTCCTATCATAAGACCATCACAATGAGAATTTAGATACTTGGCAATATCATCTTCATCCTTCACATCTCCATTTCCAATTAGAGTTATATTTGTTTTTTCATATATCTCTTGAATAGCATCCCAGTTTGCTTTGCCAGAATATTTTTGTGCTGCTGTTCTACCGTGAACTGCAAGAGCATCTGCTCCACAATCTTCTATTTCTTTTGCTATTTCTATATGGGTTGCTTTTTTATACCCTAATCTTATTTTTGCTGTTACTGGTTTTTCATTTTCTTTAACAAGTTTTTCAATTATATTGCCAACATTTTTTGGATCTTTTAAAAGGCAAGAACCAGCATACTGTCTAGTTACATTGGGTGATGGACATCCAAAATTTACATCTATCATGTCTGCTTCTTTGTCTACAATTTTAGATGCCTCAACAAATACATCAGGTTCTGAGCCAAACAATTGAACAGAATTTATTCTAAGATTTCCTTTTTCATATCTAGATTTAAACACTTTACCTCTTACTAGGGCATTTATTGATGTAAGTTCTGTTGTTGAATAACATGCACCTTTTTCTTCACAGAGTTCTCTAAAACCAATATCTGTCACATCATCCATTGGTGCGAGTACAAAGGGATTTTTTTTCAATAGTTTCTTTACATCAAGCATAAATTATTTATTTAATACCAATTTAAAAACTATTTGCTTTCCATTCTTGAAAGTATAAAGACTACAATTAGACAAATTCCAACAACAATCCAGAATGTATTAGTTGAGACATATCCTGTTACAAATGCAAAGAATGTTGCAACAAGAAGCAATGCAAAAAACCCACCAATAATTTGTTTTATCATAAGTATTATATTTAATCCATATATTAAAAAGATTGTGTTTTTATTCTATTTTATTCTGTCTAATATAGTTTATAGGTGACTTTTTTAAAATTCCAATAGAACCTAAAAGCCCCATTATTACTACAATTAGTGTTGTTGCTGCAAATAACATGAATGATTCAAGAGGAAGGAAATAAAAGCTTATCCCTAGGAAATATGTTGTTATTGCATATACTCCTATTATTGAGAATAAGAGTCCAATTCCAGAGGCCATAAGACCTATTAAAAAATATTCAAGAAGTATTGTTTTTATTATAAAATTCCTTTCTGCCCCAACTAGTTTGTAGAATACAACTTCTTTTAATCTTTGAGAACTAGTTGCTATAAGTGAACTTGCAAGTATCAAAAATCCTGAAATTAAACTGAAAAAAGTAAAGAACAATACAACAGATGATAACTGATTTAATATCTCAAGGACTCTTTTTGCTGTCTCGGAGATATTTATAGTTGTAACTTGTGGAAACTCTCTAGCCACTTGACTTTGGATTGAACTTAGTTTGCTTTCTTCAAAATTTCCAGTAGTAAATATTGTTTGAGGAGCATTTTTTAATACTTCTTCTTCAAAAACAAAGTAAAAAAAAGGTGAAACCGAACTTGTTGTTCTCTGCCTTATACTTACAACTTCTGATTCTATTTCAACACCCTGTATTAAAAAAACTATTCTGTCTCCAAGTTCTAAATTAAGCCTATTTGCAATATTGTCCATAACTGAAACTTGAGCAACATCTTTATCCCAGCTTGATTTATGAATGTTTCCAGTTTCAATACTTTTAAGCAATCTTTCATCATTTAGAAGCTCTGAATAATAAGTTAAACTAAAACTTCTAGTTACCGGTTCTCCCTGTCTTAAATTTTCAGAGATTGTTTCGATTGGTATATTATTTACTGAAATTATTGAACCTGAAATTATAAAATAGTATTCAAAATCATAATTAAGACTTTTTGAAAAATTTTCAAGCTGATTTTGTCTTAAATCAAGAAAGAACATATTTGGTGCATCTTCAGGATATGATTCAATAAACTGTTTTTCTATATTTAATTCTAATATAAATATTGCAAATATTACAACCAGTGCTGTTGAAATTGTTGCTATAAACAATATTGTTTTTGAACCAGGTCTAAAAAAACTTGAGATTGCTTGTCTTAATGGAAGAAATGTTATATACTTTTTTACCTTTGAGAGTAATTTTATCAAAATATATGTAGATACATATATAATTGAAAAAAGAATAAAAAATCCAATTGAAAATGCAAAGCCCACTAAAAAATCATTAAACTGAGATACAATTAATCCTGTTATGAATACAAATAAAATAAAGCCTAGAAAATAGAAATTTTTATTTTTTATAAAACTTA
>SKGP01000071.1 GCA_007117405.1 Candidatus Woesearchaeota archaeon
ATGAAATATTTAAAATATATAAATAATAGAGCAAATAATAGAAAAATAATTAGAATTGAAACTAAAATGGATTTTATTGAAGAAATTACAAATTCAATAAACTAAGAGAAAAGTAAAAATAAAATAATTAATTAGAATCCAAAAGCTCTAAGAAGAGATTTTAAGAATGTATTCTCTGCTTCAAGTTCTTCAATTCTTCTCTGATAATCTCCCGTATGTACTCTTTTTGCCAGATGATGATACTGCCTTGCTGTATGAGACTTTGGATTAATATGTATAATTGGTTTTTTTCTGTAAACAGCCTGCCTCATAAGCTTTTCATCTCCAATTACCGAAGTTATTGGAGTTTCAAGTAATGATTCAATTGCCCTAAAACCTAAATCAAAATTATCTTTTCTAACTCTATTTAAAATTACTCCTTTAACTGGAATTCCAATCTCCTTTGCTAAAGTCACAATTTTAAATGCATCAGTTACAGCTGGAAGTTCTGGATTAGTTACAACTAATATCTCATCTGCATTTTTCAAAACAGAAATAGATTCATTTCCAAGACCTGCTGCACTATCAACAATAACAAAATCACACAATTCCCTTAAGTCATCAAAAACTTTTTTTAATTTCCTTGAATTAATTTCAGAAAAGCTCCTAATTGACAAACTACCTGGAACTAATTTAAATCCTAAAGGATGTATATATATAGAATCAGTTAAGGATGCCTCTCCTTTTAAAACATCATTTAATGTAATAGGAAATTTTGTCAAACCTAGATGAAGACCAACATTAGGAGTTGTTAAATTTCCATCTACTAAAATAACATTTTTTCCTTGCTTTGCAAGAGCACTTGCAAGATTCACACTTGTAGTTGTTTTACCAACACCACCTTTTCCAGAAGAAATTACTATAAGTTTTCCCATTTTATTATATTTATGCTTGTTAAAAAAATTATATAATAACTTATAACCCCCATCAAGTAATTATGGAGATGAAGTTAGACCTGAACATGCAATTTTCAAATTTTCATAAAAACCTAAAAGTTTATTCATATTAATAACATATTCATTTCCGTCCATGTAAGAAACCATACATAAGTTCTTTCTATACTCACCAATACAATCAAAATCAGAGATTAGAAGTCTTTTAAGTAAAAAGTAATCTGAAAGGTCAACAGATAGACCTCTACTTGCCAAAGATTCAGATAATAAATTAATTTTATCATGAACTGTATTTACATAAATTTCTTCATCTCCTACGAGCATATCATATGCAACACTAAAAAAATGCTCATAGCCAATAACAATGGTTTCCATTACTTTCCTAAGCATCTCAGTTGTTCTTGTAAATTTACAGGATACATATATCATATGTTCTATTGAATTCAAGTGTCTTTGCAATGTTTTTAAATGTTCTAAAGTTTCTTCCATTTTTGAATATTTATATTAAATTATTTTGATGATAAGTTAACAACTGCAAGAGCAATATCACCCTCACTTTCTTCAAGTGCCTTCCTCGCTTCCTCTTTGGAAACTCCAGCCTGCTCTGAAACAACTAAAATATCATCCTCAGAAATACTCAGAGTTGGAAGTGCCTCTTGAACACTATAATCACCACCAATTTGAAATGTAGTCTGGCCTTGCATGGTTATTTTTTGTACAGAAGGTTTTTCAAAAACATATATTTTGTCTGAAGTTTTTATTATAACTTCTGTTGCATCAATATCTTCCTGAGACATTCCAAATTGTCTCATCATCTGCTTTAGTTGCCTAGGGTCAACTCCCGGAATTATTTTAACTCACCTCTTTTCATTTTTTAATTAATATTAAATAAAAGCCATATGAAAAATACAACTAGTAATGCAAAAGCAATAACCACTTTTGGACTAAACTGGTAATTTGTTTTATAAGAACTTGTGAAACCTCCAAGTAAACCACCTTGACCTGAAGGAAGATTAACACCTCTTTGTTTTGCCATCTACTATTGTTAATACTTTTTAATATATAAAGGTTTTGTGTTACTTGAGGTAAAATCGCCCATTTCAAACGAATTAACAATTGTTAATTTGTTTTTATTGAAAATAATTTAGAAGAATCCAGATAAGAGTGCTGGCCAAAGTGTGAAAATTATTAACACTATTGAAAGGAGTGAAATAAAATTATAAATACTTAGTGATGTTTGCAGTGAAAATTTATACTGAAGCATTGTAAGAAGTATTTTTCCACCATCTGTAATCCATATTGGTAAAAGATTCATTAGACCAATTCCTATATTTAAAAGCCATAGCCAAAATAAAAGTTGAGCAATTATAACAGGTATAGGACCGATCCATTCCCAACCTAACTTATTACTGGTTTGTGTACTAATTCCTGATATTCCAATCATCCCTCTATCCGAACTCATTGGATTTTCAAAAGTTACAACATTATAAGTTTCAACAAAACCACTCGAGTTTATTTTTAATTCAATTGATTGATTAACAGAAAGATTCCTAAAATTCAACATTATTTCATTTTTATCTGAAATGCCATTAAATTCAAGAATTTCTCCCGAACTAATATTGTAATATTCAAGAGAACTTCCATTCATTACTGATGAAAATTTAATTGATTCAATTTGTGTGGTATTTTCAACAAAAGGAACTGCCAAAAAGATCCACATTAATAAAAATAAAAAACCAAAAATGAAATTACTTGTGGAACCTGCTCCTAAAACAGCAATCTGTTGCCATTTAGGTTTACTTTCCAAAGATTTTTCATCAGGTTCTACAAATGCAGCTGGAAGGATAGGAGCCAATATTCCGAAAAATGCAAAACCAGAGGATTTAATTCTGATCTTAAATCTTTCAGCAATTACTCCATGAGCAAATTCGTGGACAATAGCAAGCACAAGAATGGCTAGTATCCAATATAAAAAAGGAACATAAAAGACAGGCACAGCACTTTCTAGCCCTTTTTCTGTTTTAATAGGAAGAACAAACCCTCCTCCTGCACCTATGTCATTGCTAACGATATAAAATAATTGCCAAAACATTAAGATTAAAATAAAAAACATTCCTAAAACACCAACAAAAATTGAAAGATATGCCAAGTAAAGAAATGTTCTTGGATGCTTATCTGACCACTTTCTCATTTTATCAAGGCCAAGTTTTGTTCTATACATTAGTATATAGAATATTGGAAAAGAACCCTGCAGTACAAGATTTTTTTTCTTATAAATTAAAAATAAAGATAAAAGTAAAATAAAAACAAAAAATTCCCAGTTAGCTGTGATAAAATTTAAACTCATAATCTTAATTTATCTTAAATAATTTAATAGAGTTACATGAAACTTTAGAGTAATTACAAGAAATTTCATGAAATCTCTAAATATGATTTTTGTCTC
>SKGP01000001.1 GCA_007117405.1 Candidatus Woesearchaeota archaeon
GCAAATGTTCTTGAAGGACTGATTTAAATTTATTTAATATTATAAATAAAAATCAACCTTAACAAAATCTTTATAAAATAGTTACAGTTTCTTATTATTAAACAATTATTATGTATTTAATTACATAATGTTGAGTTAACAATACATATTATATAAAAATGGCAAGT
Organism: Candidatus Woesearchaeota archaeon; assembly: GCA_007117405.1. Taxonomy (GTDB): domain Archaea; phylum Nanobdellota; class Nanobdellia; order Woesearchaeales; family UBA583; genus UBA583. The sequence goes on from SKGP01000001.1 coordinate 168, forward strand.
AAAAAAGAGCACTTTAATGTAGTTTTCATCGGTCATGTAGACCATGGAAAATCAACTACAGTTGGTAGGCTGCTTTTCGATGCAGGTACTATTGACGAGCAGACAATGAGAAAATTGAAAGAAAAGGCTGCAGAACTAGGTAAAGCAGGATTCGAATTTGCATATGTTATGGACAATTTGAAAGAAGAGCAGGAAAGGGGAGTAACAATCGACCTTGCTCACAAAAAATTCGAATCAGATAAATATGAATTCACAATTATTGATGCTCCAGGGCACGCAGACTTCATTAAAAACATGATTACAGGAGTCTCTCAGGCAGATGCTGCTGTTTTAGTTGTTGCTGCAACTGACGGTGTTAATGAACAGACAAAAGAACACGCATACCTTTCCAAAGTTTTTGGTATCGACCAGTTGGTTGTTGCTGTAAACAAAATGGATATGAGAGAATACTCTGAAGCAAGATTCAATGAAATCAAAACCCAAATGGATGCTTTAGTTGGTAAACTAGGTTTTAAATCAATTAAATACGTTCCTATCGCTTCCCTTCCAGGTGAAAATATTGCTAAGAAAAGTGATAAAATGGGATGGTGGCCAGGTGGAACACTTCTTGACCACTTAAATGAATTTGAAACAACAGAAAAACCAACAACTCTTCCTCTAAGAGTTCCAATTCAAGATGTTTATGCTATTAAAGGTATAGGACTTGTTCCTGTTGGAAAAGTTGAAACTGGTATATTAAGACCTAACTCCAAATGTGTTATTGTTCCTGCTAAAACAGGTACAGGTATGGCTGGAGAAGTTAAAGATGTAGAAATGCACCACGAAAAGGTAAGCGAAGCTTTACCTGGTTTTAATGTTGGTTTCTCAGTTAAAGGATTTAACAAAGGAGACATTGCAAAAGGAGATGTTGTAGGTTCAGCTCAAGACCCACCAACACTAGCTCAGGAGTTTACAGGACAGATTTTTGTTCTAAACCACCCAAGTGTTATTACAGTTGGTTACTCACCAGTATTCCACATCCACACAGCACAAGTTTCATGTAGAATCACTGAAATTGTAAAGAAAGTGGCTCCAACACAAGAAGACCACCCGGATTTCATTAGAAACGGAGACGGAGCTGTTGTTAAATTCATTCCGCTAAAACCTGTTGTTGTTGAAAAAAGAGACAACATCCCTCAGCTTGCAAGATTTGCTATTAGAGACTCAGGTAAAACAGTTGCTGCAGGTCAGTGTATTGATTTGGTTAAGAAAGATCTTAAGTATTAATCTTAAATCTTTAAAAATTCATTAAAAATGAGCAAAGCAAGAATAAAGCTGGTAGGTGATGACATTGATAAAATCAATAGTTTTATTGGTGAAGTTCAGTCAATAACTGAAAAACTTGGAGTAGGACTTATAGGACCAATTCCAATGCCAACAAAAAAATTGAAAATCACAACAAGAAGATCGCCAGATGGAGAAGGAAAAGCTTCATTTGAAAGATATCAAATGAGAATTCACAAAAGACTCCTTGATATAGAAATTAATGAAAGGGTACTTAGAATGATTATGAAAATTCAAATCCCTTCAGGACTCAACATTGAAATAAAACTAATTTAAGTTTGGATTTCTAAACTTAAACTATTTCTTTTAAATAAATTTTAAAAACAACTATAAATTATGCTATTTATGACAGATAAAAAAAATGAAGAGCAATTTTTCTCAGAATTGATAGAAAAAATTTTGAATTTAAAAAATCATGACAAAACAAAAATAAATGAATTAAAGATTTCTCTAGCAAAAAAATACAATATTAAAAGAATTGTAAAAAATCCTGAAATAATTTCTCATTCAACCGACAAAAACAGACAAAAAATAATCTCAATTCTAAACATAAAACCAATTAGAGAACTCTCGGGTGTCACTGTTGTAGCACTTTTTGCAAAACCACACTCCTGTCCACACGGCAAATGTATGTACTGCCCCGGAGGACCATCATCTCCATTTGGAGACACCCCCCAAAGCTACACCGGAAAAGAACCCGCAGCAATGAGAGCAATCAGAAACAATTTTGACCCATATCTTCAAATATTCAATAGACTAGAGCATTATTGTATAAACGGACACATCCCAGACAAACTAGAACTCATATTTATGGGAGGAACCTTTCCATCACTAGATAAAAATTATAGAGACGAATTTGTAAATTATACATACAAGGCAATAAACGATTTTGCTGATGAATTTGTTTTTGAAAAAAATGGAATTAAAAATATAAACTATGAAAAATTCAATCAGTTTTTCGAAACAAAAGAAAGTTTAAACTCTAAAGAAAGAGCTGAAAATATACACAAAAAAATTTTAGAATTAAAAACAAAAAACATTAATGATTATAAATTCGAAATAACTAGGAATGAAAAATCAAAAATAAGAAGCATAGGCCTTACAATTGAAACAAAACCAGATTGGGCACTTGAAAAGCACTGCAACGAAATGCTTGAATATGGATGTACAAGATTTGAAGTTGGAGTCCAAACATTAGACGAAAATTGTCTAAAAAAAACCAACAGAGGACACACACTAGAAGATACTAAAAAATCATTTCAAATCATGAAAGATATGTGTTTTAAGATTAATGCACACATGATGCTTGGACTTCCCGCATCAAACCTAGAAATAGATAAAAAGTCCCTTGAAAACCTTTTTAAACTACCTGATTTTAGGCCAGATATGCTTAAAATATATCCTTGCCTTGTTGTAAAAGGAACACCTTTATACAATATGTGGCAAAAAGGACTCTTTAAACCAATAGATACACAAACAGCAGCAAAAATAATTGCTCAAATATATAAAAAAATACCTAGATATGTGAGAGTTATGAGAGTCCAAAGAGACATTCCCACAACTCAGATAAATGAAGGAATCCAAAATTCAAATCTTAGACAGTTTGTGGATGAAGAAATGAAAAAATTAAAAATTAAAAGCAAAGACATAAGAGAAAGAGAAATAGGACTCAGAGAAATGAGAGGATTGAAATCAGGAAACTTTGAAATCAAAATTGAGGAATACGAAAGTTCAGGTGGAAAAGATTTTTTCATAGATGTTGCAGATGAAAACGATACAATGATTGGATTCATAAGATTAAGATTTCCTTCAAAATTCAATTTAAGACCTGAAATTTCAAA
>SKGP01000084.1 GCA_007117405.1 Candidatus Woesearchaeota archaeon
AACGGAGCGCGGGCGGGGCTACTTACCTTTTGGAATATCTGAGGGAAAAACTCTCGATTCTCTTTGTTTTTTTTAGAATTATTAACTATCATATTATTTTGAATTGAGCAAATGAGTATTTTTAGGTAACATTTATATAATTATCCTCCAAAGAGATATATGTGAAAATCGCATTAGTAAGGGCTCCAAATACTTATAATATTAAACCTAAAGAACAGCAAGGCTTGGGAATATTGTATATTGCTTCTGTATTAAAAGAATTAGAGCATGATGTAAATTTAATAGATCTTTGCGACAAAAAATTTGAAGAGTGTGAAGATTTAATCCCTGAGGCTGATATTTATGGCTTTACAGCTACTTTTTTAGACTTATATTCTTCTCATAAAATTGGAAAATTGATTAAAAAGAAATATCCTTATGTCAAACTGGTGATTGGTGGGTACGGTCCTACAGCATCACCTGAATTTATTGATCCCTCTATTTTTGATTCAAGAATTATTGGTGAGGGAGAGAAAGCTATTGTGGAGTTAGTATCGGATGTTGAAAATAATCAACCGCTTAAAAAAGTATATCAATCTCCGCTAATGACTGAACTAGAATTAGAAAATTTACCCTTTCCTGCTAGAGATTTATTAGATTATCAAGGAGGAGATATATTTATTAAAGGTTCAGGCTATAATGATGGTCCAAGTACTGGACTTTTTACCTCAAGAGGTTGCCCATATAATTGTTCATTCTGTGCCTCAAAAGCATTATGGTCTCAAAGGGTAAGATTTAGATCAGTAACAAATATAATGAAAGAAATGCGTCATATTATTGATCATCATCATATATTCAATATTAAACTGCAAGATGATACATTCATCCTCAAGGCAGATCGTGTTTTTGAGTTTTGTAAGGAAATGAAAAAATTAAATGAAGAGTATTCTAATAAAATCAAATGGCGATGTTATGGTGGAAGAGTTAATTTGATCTCAGAAGAGATGCTAATTGCAATGAAGGAATCGGGTTGTAAAGAAATTGACTTTGGTAATGAGAGTGGCGATCAAGATGTTTTAGACTTGATGCAGAAACAGATTACGGTTGAAGGTTCAATAGAGTCAATTCAATTAGCAAATAAAGTTGGGATTTTTACAAGAGCTTTTATGATGATAGGATTACCAGGAACAACTAAAAAAACTGCTAAAAAAGATATAGATTTCTATGAACGAGCAAAGCCAACAGCAGTTAATATAGCAATATTTACGCCTTATCCTGGAAGTGATATATGGAAATATCCAGATAAGTTTGGTATAGAAATATTGTCTAAACCTAAAGATTATACTGAATTACATAAGTTTGAAAAATATAATATGCATTATTTTTCTAAAGATCCCGATAGAACTAGAAAATCAATTATTAGAATCAAAGGATTATCCTGTGATGAACTAGAAGAAATAAAAGGAAAAATATTTAATTATTCAATCGAGAAGAACTATTTGAAGTTGGAAGATTATACGGAAGATGACACTAAAAATAATAACTCTTAATATTGAAGGAAGTAAACATCTTAATAAGGTTTTACCTTTTCTAAAAGATCAGTCTGCGGATGTAATATGTTTACAAGAAGTTTTTGATTTTGACTTTCCAAAGATTAAGAATTATTTGGGAATGGATGGTTCTTTCTATCCTATGAGTAATAGAACTAATCCTAATACGAGTTATGGTCAATATGGTGGTAAATGGGGAGTCTGCATTCTAACCAATCTTCCTCATGATGATATCAAAGGAAAATATTATGTTGGAACAGGAGAAACGCCTATTTTTGGTAAGGATGAGAATGATGATAGAGTCCTAGTTCATACTACTGTAGAGAAAGATAATGAAAAATATACTATTACAACAACACATTTTTACCTAACGCTTGATGGAATGCCAACTAAAGAGCAATGGGACGCATTTAATTCTTTGCTTAAAATACTAAAATCACTTAATGAAATAATATTATGCGGTGATTTTAATGCACCGCGTGGTCGACCAATGTTTAAGGAATTTGAAAAATACTATAAGGATAATTTACCTCTCGAAATTGACTCTACAATTGATACAAAATACCATAAAGTTAAGACTTTGAAACTTGTTGTTGATACTTTTTTTACAACAGAAAAATATATGGTCTCAGAAATGAATGTGTTTGATGGACTAAGCGATCATAAAGCTTTGGTTGCTAAAATTATTCTTTCTGAAAAATAAGTTGAGGAATAAAAGGTTCTCTTAAAATATGTTTTAATTTATTTTTTGAAAGTAACTTAATGAAATTATCTCTGCCTAATTCTTTATTATGTTCCAGATGAGATGAAAAGTCTTCAGTATATTCGCAAGATTCAGACACAATAAGTATTTCTTTTGATTTTAATAGGTTTGAAAATTTTGAAATTAATTTTTCAGGATGTACAACGTGTTCAATAACTTCTGTCGAGAGTATGCAATCAAAATATAAACCAGTTACATCTTGATCAGAAAGATCTATCATTGGAATTTCAAGTTTTCTTTGTTGAAATCTCCATCGTGCATAATCGAAAGTTTTCCCTCCTAAATCAGCATATATGACATTATACCCTAGTTTTTTGAATAGTATACATAAAGTCCCTGCGCCTGCACCATAATCTAATATCATTTTAATATTGAGAGTCTTCATCTTTTGTACTAGAATGTAGAATGAGTAGAGTGTTTGTACAATGTGATTTGCTGCCATAAGTTCATAAATGTAAGAATCTGTTATCTTGTAGAAATTATCAATCTCTTCTTCTGATATGGGATTTGGTTGTAATTTGTTCCAGGATTCAGCAACTGGTTTTTCAACTAACATTTTTTGTTTAATATACTCTACTGGTTTGTCAAGATATGATTGGAGTTCTTTTAGTGAACAAGTTTTAGGACTTAAATCCTGAAAATTGTCTAAATGAAAAAATAACTGATTTTTTACCCAGAGAGCACCTTTTAAAACTTCTGATTCAGTAGATGGAGTTATGTTAGAAAGTAAATCCAAGGCTGCTAGACATTTATTGTTTCTAATTAATGATTCGATATGAACAATTTCTCCTTCAGAAGGTAATCTACTTCGATTTAAATCTGTAAGATTCTCAATATCATACATATTTGCATAGTAATCTTCTTTGAGAATTGGAATGTTCATAATATTATGATTGGTGAATGTTGTATATAAATTTTTCCTATTAGATTTTATAAAGAACTTACTCGGGCGAGGCCATGTTCCTTTTCGGTAAATTGGAGAAGTTTTGATTAAATTATTCATGCTATTATTGTTTTTATTTTTAGTATGAATTTTCTT
>SKGP01000091.1 GCA_007117405.1 Candidatus Woesearchaeota archaeon
CCAAATAGCTTCTGATATGAAAACTTCATATTCAGGAAGCAATAATCCTTTTCTGTTCATTTTGTGTGTTTTTTAAAATAGTTTATTAAAGTTAAGTCTTCTTGATTTTGGTATATAGTTAAAGACATTTTTTTCTTTTATGGAAATTGAACCTATAAAATTATTATTATTTTTAACAATTATAAATTGACAATTATCTGTCTTATCAATTATATTTATATCCTCAGCAAATAAATCTTGTCCAGAGATATAATTTTTTAGAATTTCATCTTCTATTACTGCATAATTCTTGATTGGTTTTATTATATTACTGCCTTCAATGCTTGGCCTAAAATTTTTATTTTCATGTAATGTGCCAAAATAGAGACCAATTGTATTTATTCTGCTTAGATTTAAGTTAGATAAGTTAATTTTTGAAATATAAGTTTTACCTTTAGAATTCATATAAAAATTATACTCTTTTAAGAAAGAAAGAGACGAACCATAATTTTTTTCAAGATTTAGAATAATTTCTTCTTTTTCAGTTTTTTTTAAATTAAAAAGAGGTATTTTTGGTTGATTTTTATCCATATTTTAAAGCATACATTCCATTGTTTTTAATATTTAATTTTTCTGATACAATAGAACTTTTAGAATTAAATATCACAACCTTTCCTTTATGCTTTTCAAGAAAACTTTTAGAACCACAGGATGGACACTCTTTTTCAATAGTTAAGTATCCACATTCTTTACATGCCTTTTTTTTTTCTGTTGCCATCTTTTTATCCCTCAATCCAGTTTAGCGCACCTAATCCAGGCTGTCTCATTGTAAGTCCTATTTTTACATTTCTTATGTCTTTAAATGATACTGCAACAACTGAAGCTCTTACAATATCTCCTGCCTTTAATGTTTGTTGAGTCTGGTTTCCTAATATTACACCAGTTTTACTAAATGATACTTGGTCAACCATTGTTTGTGATAAATGAACTAAACCATCAATAATTCCGATATTAACAAAGACTCCAAAATTTGTAACAGAGGAAACTTCTCCTTCTACTACTTCGTGAAGTTCAGGTTTGTAAGTTAATAGTGTAAATTCAACTACATAATGTCTTGAAGGGTCTTCAGGAAGCTTAAATCCTTCCCCAATTCCATCAACAGAGATAACACTTATTACAAGGCCTAAATCTTCGGTAGTTTTGTCAATATAGTTTCTTTCTAGTTGCTCTTTTATGGAGTCATTTAAGTCTCCTTCAAAAAGCTCAGGACTTAAATCTACATAATCTTTAACTTTAATTTTATAGAACATCTTAACAATAAAAGTATTTAGTGATTTATAAAAGTTTTTAAAAAATTATTTATTTTTTCTTTTTTCTTCAAGAACTTTAGTTTCGGCAGTTTTCAATGCTTCTTGGACAATTTGGGGAACATTCCATTTCCCTTTTACTTTATCATTTCTCTCTTCATCAGAAGTTCCTTCAATATGTTCTTTGCTAACATGAATTATTCTATTTCCATGGGATAATGTTATATTTACTTGAATTTTTTTTTGATGTGTTCCTATTGTATTCCCAAGAGATTTAAATGCAACTTTAACATGGTCATAGTTGCTTATTTTGGCAATTTTTTCCATTGTTTTTTCTACATAGTCTTGGATTAAGTCAAATTCATCATCATAGAGTTCGCTGCTTCCAGAATATGTTATTTCATATGTACTTGATTTTGCATCTTTTAAAACTTGTTTAAATATATCTTTGTATGAAATAATTGAATGAATTTTATTATTTTCATCGGTAACAATTATTGAGGGTAGTTTCTTTTCTTTCATTAAAGTTAATGCCTCTTTTATTTTTGAATTTTTGTTTATAGTATGGGGTTTTTTATTCATTACATTTTCAATAGGAAGATTTGTTGCAACATCTTCATGTCTATAATCATATTTTGAACTCAGAAGTTCTTTAACAAGTAAGTCAATAGTCCTAACTTCTCCAATTACTTCCAGTTTGTCTATTACAGGAAGAAGATTAATTCTTTTTTGAATGAACATTGATTTTGCGTTTGAAATTTTGTCGGTTTCATTTAATGCATATATTTCTTTTTTTTCAATTTTAGAAATTGGTTCATTAAGGAAACCATAGTTTTCATTAAGTATAATTTGCATTCCATCCATTATATCAAAATATCCGTTTGGAGTTTCGATAACTCTATCTCCAGATTCAATAAGATGATTTAGATGTTCTACCATATTTTTTCCTTTTGATTTTGATAATGGTTTTTTAAGATTTTTTAATTTTTCATTTGGTTGGTTTCCTTTCAAAGAGATTGTTCTTATATCTACAAAAGATGAAGGAATTGTATTTAAAATAATATAGTGTGTATTTTTTTTATCATTTAATTCTTTTAAAAAAGATCCTATTTGCTCGTTCTCATCTATTAAATAATAGTTCTTTAGCATTGGTATCACCTGTAATTATATATTGGTTTTTCTAATTTATAAACTTTGGCTGTGTTTTATATTTTCACTTTAAAATATTTGATAAAGGAGTCATAATAAGACTAAAAGATAAATACAAAAAAGCTATTTTTCAAGAAGATCTTAAAATTTGGTTATCATAAGGTTCTAATCATAAAATAAAGAAATTTCCTATTAAAAGTCAGGGCAATAAAAAAATAAATAATAAAATAGTAAATAAACTAAATTCTTTTATTTGATTATATTTTTTGATAAATCAAATAATAAAAAATATGAAAATAAAAAAAAGATATGTAAAAAATACATACCAAAAAAACTGATTTAAATTAAATATATTAGTTAAATCTATTCTTAATATAGATAAAATTAAAATTGATAACAGCAAGAATAAAAAAAAATTTGTAAACAATTTTTTTATTAGTTATAAACTATAATTCTTCAGAAATAAATTTATTAAATGCTTCAGTTGTTAAACTAGCTCTACTAACTGCATCAACTTTTAAACCTTGAAGACTTTTTCATTCAAGATTAGTAGAAACATAATCATGAAAATTTTGTTGACTTCAACCTACTGCATCAATTTCTACTGTTTTGATTATTCAATTTTCATGATAAATTCTTCATGATAATGTTATTTCTTTACCATTAGGATCTTCATAAGTTGTATTCATTTCAATAATTTCAATATTTGTATTTATAGAAATATCATTTTGAGTTTGATCTTGTTGTGAAACTTCTTCTTTTAATTCTGAATTTTGTGTACAACTAGTTAAAACTAAAACCCAAATAAAAGGAATAATTCATAACTTTTTATTCATAATATTTTGTATTAATATATAAACATACTTTATTAGTATAAATA
>SKGP01000041.1 GCA_007117405.1 Candidatus Woesearchaeota archaeon
AATATGCCTAAGATAAGTATATGGAAACCTTTGACAGCAAAACTCTAATGAAAAAATTCCACCTTTTTTTTGAAGAGTATAAAAAATCTGATATAAGAAAAGCTGTAAATGAAGGTTATGAAGCTCTTTTAGTTAGTTTTTTCGATATTTCTGAATATGATATTTCCCTTGGGGATACTATACTTACTTATCCCGAAGATTCTTTAAGACTTATGGAAGAGACATTAAAGCATTTTTATGAAGATGTGCAGACAAAACCTTTGAGAGTTAGACTAACATCTCTGCCTTCTACAGAAAAACTTATGATTAGAAATATAAGAAGTGAACATTTGGGCAAATTAGTTATGATTGAAGGCCTTGTAAGAAGAAAAACAGATGTAAGGCCTAAATTAAAGCACTTAGAGTATTTATGTACGAACCCAGCATGTTCTTATTCTGAGGAAAAATTGAGAGTTCCTCAAAATGAAGATAAGGCAAGAGTTCTGAAAGCATGTCCAAAATGTAAATCTGGAGTTGAACTTGTAAATAAAGATTTGGTTGATTCCCAAAATTTGGTCATGGAAGAGATTCCAGAACAGCTTGAAAACTCTTCTGACCAGCCTAAAAGAATGAATGTTGTTCTTCAAAATGATTTAGTTTCTCCTTTTAAAGACTCTAAAACAAACCCTGGCTCTAGGGTTTATGTTATAGGAATTGTAAAGGAAATTCCTATTAAAACAACAAGTGGCTCAGATAGTACTAATTTTGATTTGCTTATAGATTGTAATTTTATTGATTTAACTGAAGATGATTATTCTGAAATTAAAATTTCAAAGGAGGAAGAAAAACAAATAAAAGAGTTGGCTGCAAAAGATGATGTTGTTGATATATTAGTTAAAAATATGGCACCCTCTATTTATGGTCATAATAGGATAAAAGAAGCAGTTTTGCTTCAGCTTTTTGGTGGTTCGGGTGCTTTAAAAGGGGATGGGATTAAAACTAGAGGTGATATACATATTCTTTTAATTGGAGACCCTGGTGCTGCAAAATCACAACTTCTTAAATCTGCATCAAAAATAGCTCCAAAGTCAATGTTTGTGTCAGGAAAATCAGCAACAGGTACTGGGCTTACGGCTTCAGTAGTAAAAGACGATTTCACGAGGGGTTGGGCACTTGAAGCTGGAGCAATTGTTCTTGCAAATGGTGGTCTTTGTGCAATAGATGAACTTGATAAAATGAGTGATGAAGATACTTCGGCGATGCATGAAGCTTTAGAACAACAGACAATTTCAGTTGCAAAAGCAAATATAAGGGCAACTTTAAGATGTGAAACAACCGTTTTGGGTGCCGCAAATCCAAAATTTGGTAGATTTGACCCATATGGTGATATTTCCAAGCAAATTAATTTTCCCCCTGCACTTCTTTCAAGATTTGATCTAATATTTATATTAAGAGACATTCCGGATAAAAAAAAAGACGACTTAATTGCAGACCATATACTACAAACACACAGAGATAAGTCAAAAACTGTAACTGAGATAAAACCTGATTTTTTAAAAAAATATATTGCATATACAAAATCGATAAAGCCTGTTTTGACATTGGATGCTATTGAAAAAATAAAAGAATTTTATGTATCCATAAGAAATGTTGCTGGAGATGGAGAAGATGTTAAATCAGTACCTATCACTGCAAGGCAACTTGAAGCAATTGTTAGACTTTCTGAAGCCTATGCAAAAATGAAACTTGATAAAAGAGTATCGGTTGAATATGCCCAAAAAGCTATAGATTTACTTCTGTACTGTCTTCAAAAAATAGGGGTTGACCCAAAAACAGGACAAATGGATATAGATAGGATAACATCTGGTGTTACTGCTTCCACTAGGAATCTTTATAAGACAGTCCAGCAAATAATTGATAGGCTTGAGACTCAGAAACCAGAGATTAACTTTGAGGATATTTGTGATGAAGCAGAAAAAATAAACATTGCACGGGCAGAGGTACAGAAAACTCTTGACAAACTAAAGCAAGAAGGAATAATATTTGAACCCAGAAAGAATATATACAAAAAACTTTTATAAAAAGATAATTAATACAACATTTATCGCCTGATTAGGTTGGGCAAATCTTTATAAATTGTATTCTTTGATATAATATATTATGTTTGAAAAATTAAAAGATCTTGTTTTTGGTTTCGGTGAATTTGAAAAAACAAACCTTGAAATAAGATTTGAGATGATTTTTGCCCTCCTTCCTTCACTGGATATAAAAACCTTAAGGGATTTTGAAATTCTTGAAGAAACTTTGTATAAATTAAGAGAACAACTTAGGATAAAAAGTTCTAATTTAAACAGAGTTGCAAGAGATAGTACAAAAAAGCTTTCAAGAAAGGATGTACTTTCTTTAATTTCTTCATTAGATTCTTTAAAATATAATTTTTTAAGAAAAGCTTTTTCAATAATTTCTTCAAATTATTCAAATGAAAAAGTTGATTCTAATATTTCGGGAGATTCAAAAATCTTAGAAGAACCTAGTATAGAAAAATTACCCGAAGTAGTTGAGAATAAAAATAATGAATCTGAAAATTTAGAAATCTCTGAAAAAACTGATAAAATAGAAAAAATTTCAAATTTAAATATATTTTCAAATGATGAGTATGATATCTGGTTAGAAAATGGAAAAATTCCCTATTTACTCTTAAATTTCAAAGAAGAAATATCATATCAAATTTTAAAAAATCTCTCTTCAATATTTTTTGAAACATATAAACCAGAAGGGACTAATATAATTATTGAAGGAAAAAAAGCACTTATTGTTCCAAGATTTAGAGATGATAAACTATTCAATTTAAATACAATCTCATATGAAATGGAAGAGGCATATCAAAAAATATTGTCAAAAATAAAACAAACAAGTAATAGTTCAATTAATGAAAAATCAAGTAATATTCATAATGTTGAAAAGCCAGAAGAAAAAAAAGAATCAGATCAAAGTTATTTAGATATTGATTCTGTTAAAGGCAATAATATTAAAAAACAATCATTAAAAGAAAAAGAAGACAGCTTAGATGACTTACTTAAGAGTATTGATGAGAAAAAGAAAGGTTCTAATGTTACTCATACTGAAAAAGAAGAAGAGTCTAAAATAAATATTGAAGAAAGCCCAAAAGACGAGAGAATAATTTTAGAAAAGAATAAAGAAATCAAAGAACCTGAAATTTTAATTGAGAAAAAAACAATGGATGATTTAAACTTTATTATTTATTCTGACGATAAGATTATTGCGAAAATGGCAAAAGATAGTAGAATTTTAGGGGAAATTTTAATAGAAC
>SKGP01000007.1 GCA_007117405.1 Candidatus Woesearchaeota archaeon
ACATTTCGTCTTAAAGCTTCATCTAAAGCTTTATCCTTAAAATCAAAAATATATTCCTTGCCTAAAATATACCCTGACTCATAATCGTGTGGTTCTTCGAATCTTAATTTATTTCCTTTAGTTAAATCTTCTTGCAAATGAAGAATTATACCGTTTGAACAAATAATTCCCTGCAAACGAGGAACATTTTTTAAGCAATCATGCCCAGAAACAATTTTAGACACGTATTTTTCAAAAGCAAGTATTTCATTAGATGAAACCCAACCAGGTTTGGGAGGATGACGATCTTTTTTTATATCTTCTTCAGCCACATACATGGGCCAAATATGCCTCTTCTTATTACGTACATCATACCAATCGCCTAAAGGTAAAAAACATTTTAGAGCCAAATATATTTCTTCGCCATCTATTTTTAAAGTGGGAATATTTTCAGCTCTCCCAACTCCAAAAATAACTCTGTTATTTCCAGTGCCTAGATGTTGAATGTTACATTCAGTTTCAAGAAAATTTCTTTGTCTTTGTTGTTCTTTATCAGGGTATTTATAACTATAATTATCTAATAAAGTATAATCTTCTGCAGCTAACTTCGTAAACTTTCTAATCGGTTCAAGAATGTCGTCTCTTTTTACCAGTAGCTCTTTAGCTTCAATCCAATTTTGATAAATATCTATATAATTCATTGTTTTTAATCACTTTAATAATAACAAAAAATATTTCTTTTCTGAAACTCTTTCCTTTCTTCTTTTGAAATATGAAATCTATCAAAATTAACAAAATGTACTCCAGGAATCTTTATTTTTTCTTTACAAAAAGATTTTTCTAAAATATTCAACGCACCATCATACTCATTATTAAATACAACCAAGCCTTTATTAGGATATTTACTTGTATAACTTAAAAATTCAGGAAGATCATAATCAGGTCTAAGTAAAAATTCTTCGTGTTGAGAGTGAACATAGCTCAACGATAAATCTGCCCCAATCTCTTGAGTAAGCCAAGCAAAATTAGCATACTGGTTTCTTACAAAAAGCGAGCCCCCAAACCCTTTCTTTTCAAGAATTTTTAAATCTTCAATGTAATTTTCTCCGTCATACAAAATAATAAGTTTATCTTCAAAATCTAATGTAGAATCTCTCCCAGGAACATAACCGCACATCACTCTATGATGGGACGCATCACGTTCTTTAAGATTTTTTAAATTCAATTTATTCATTTCTCTAAAACGATTCACTAATTGTTCTATCTTTTCTTCCATTTTAATTACCTAATATTATTTTTATTTAGTAGTAACATCTCTTAATATTTAAAAAATACCTCCTCCCTTATAGGGTAGTTATTAGAAACGTTTATATAGTTCAAAAAAAATCTAATCAATAATGGACACAAAAGCATTACAAAACATAGGCCTTAGCGACGGAGAAATAAGAGTCTACTTAGCCCTAATAAAACTAGGACCATCAACAACAGGACCTATAACAGATAAATCAAGAGTTTCAAACTCAAAAATATACCACATACTAGAAAAACTATTACAAAAAGGAATAATCTCTTATATCATAAAAGAAAAAACACGATATTACCAAGCAGAAGACCCTTCTAAACTAAAAGATTATGTAAATAAAAAAGAAAAAGAATTCGAAGAGCAAAAAAAAGCAATTGACAAACTCATCCCTCAACTACAAATACAACAACAAACAGAGAAAACAAAAAGCGAAACACAAATCTACAAAGGATTTAAAGGAATACAAACAATCGCAGACCACATGTATGCAGTCCTAAAAAAAGGAGACGTATTCTACAATTTAGGCATTCCATCAAAACAAGAAGAAAAATATCATTCCTATTGGGATGAAGACCACAGAAAAAGAATTAAACTTGGCATAAAATGTCAGATGTTATTCAACTTTCAAACACCCAAAAAAGTTCTTGAAAACAGAAATAGCTACAAAGATTGTGATGCAAGATACATGCCCTTCCCCATTGAAACCCCTTCTTGGATTCTGATTTATAAAAATACAACAGTAATCGTTCTTCAAAGTGACGAACCAATGGCAATAGAAATACAAAATAAACAAATAACAGACTCATTCAAACAATATTTTGAAGCGTTCTGGAAACTCTCAAAACCATTCAAATAATTCTTCTCTTTAAAAAAAAACGCGAAAGGAAAAGAACGTATTGGGAAAACTCTAAACTAGACTTCTACGGAGTTCATTCTGAAATCCTCCGACCCACGCCTTGCAGGCTCTCCTCCTTAGCAGTCGTCGGGGCGACCTAACAGCACCTTAACGGTTCCGCCTTGCAGGCTCCACCCAACTTTTCTTTCAGAAAAGTTCGTTAAGCCGCGATGTTATATGAACTTTAAAAAAACAAAAGATTTTAAATACTTGGCAATTTAAACTATTAATATGGGCAGTTTCATAGAAATAAATGATACCTTGCAAATAACTATTGAGCAAGGCTTTCCAAAAGAATTAGATTATGATAAACACAAAATAAAGCCATTTACGGCGGATGATTTTAAAGATAAGATTTTTGAGTTCAAGGACAAGCCAAAAATTAGAATCTATAAATTACCTCCAGTGCGAAATTTTTTAGTTCAAAATATTAATGAAAAATGGCTTTATTGGGGATTAGTTCATGTTCTTGAAGTCATTCATGATAATGTTAAGCAAACCACTTCTGGAAAGTTTAAGATCATTTATATCTATACACCCGAAGAAATGAAACATGCCCATAAGTTGATAGATAGAAATAAGGAAACTGACTTTCTTAATGTAATGTAGTTTAAATTGCCAAAAAATATTCTAGTTTTGTTTTTCCAAACTCTGCGCTTCGCTTGGGGACGCTGCGCTTTCGGGCTACGCCCTCACCCTCATATAACAGCACTTAAAAGGAAATTTGCTCGGCTCGCAAATTTCCCAAATTTTTTGCTACGCAAAAAACTTCCCTTAAGCCCGATGTTATGTCGAATCTAGTTAGAATTCTTTTCTGTTTTTTTTACTATTCTTATTTTGGGAAATATTTTAGTTTGTAATATTTGAGTGTTGAGCAGTATTTTATTTTTTTTATTGTTTTGAATTCTTTTTTTAATTTGTTAATAAATTCTAGTAAATCTTTTTTGTTTTTGAATTCGCATTCTAATTCGATGTCTGATCCAAAAATTCCAAGAACGGAATATATTGTGTTTTTATTGCTTTTTGAATAACTTTTTATTTTTTTAATATCTTGTCCTTTATGTGTGTATATTTCTAAGAAATAGTTTTCATAACCTAATTTAGAA
>SKGP01000085.1 GCA_007117405.1 Candidatus Woesearchaeota archaeon
GAACCAAAAACACAACTTGGAAAAGATGTTGTTTCTGGAAAGTATTCAACAATAAACCAAGTTATCTCTTCAGGTGAAAAAATAATGGAACCACAGATTACAGAATTTTTAGTTCCAAATATGAGTTATGAATTTGTAAATGTTGGTCAGGCAAAAGGTAAATTTGGTGGTGGAAAGAGAAAAACATCAAAATCAACTCAGAAAATTACTAGAGAAGGTGGAAGAATGAGTTTTTCTATGGTTGCTTTATCTGGTAACAAAGAAGGTGTTGTTGGCCTTGGTTTTGGTAAGGCAAGAGAGACTGTACCTTCAAGAGAAAAATGTATGGTTAAAGCAAAGGAAAACTTGATTATGATAAGAAGAGGTTGCGGAGATTGGGGTTGTTTTTGCGGAACAGCACACTCAATTCCATTTGAAGTTGTTGGGAGGTCTGGTTCGGTAACTGTAAGGTTAATTCCTGCTCCAAAAGGTACAGGACTTGTAGTTGAATCAGAACTTAAAAAAATGCTAGAACTTGCTGGTATTAAAGATGTTTGGTCAAAAACTTACGGTAGCCGTAAGAACAAGACAAATCTTATGAAAGCAGGTTTTGATGCTTTAAAACAGCTTCAGAAGATGAAAATAAATCCTTTAGTAGCAGAAGGAAGAGGAATTAAAGAGGGTGATAAAGATGAATTCTAAGATTGCAGTTGTATTAATCAGAGGGATGGTTGGTATATCTCCTGATGTAAAAAAGACTCTTGAGCTTTTAAGGCTCAAGCAAAAGCATGCTTGTGTTGTAATTGATGAAAATCCAATCAACATGGGTATGGTTAAGAGAATTAAAGACTATGCAACATACGGACTTATAGATGAAAAAGCTTTCAAGGAACTTCTTGATAAAAGGGGAGAACTTGTTGGTGGAAAAAAAGTTTCATCCGAAAAATCAGTTGATACAGTAAAAATTGCAAAAGAGTACTTTGAAGGTAAAACTAAACTTAATGAATTTGAAGTTAAGTACAACATAAAACCTTTTTTTAGATTAGCTCCACCTTTAAAAGGATTTGAAAGAAAAGGAATCAAAATGCCTTATGCGAAAGGTGGCGTTCTTGGTGACAGAAAAGAAAAAGTATTTGATTTAATCTCAAAAATGCTTTAAAACTTTTTTTAATTTTACTAAATATTATTGTTATCTTAATTTAATTTCAAGGAAAGTTTATAAATTCTAAAAAATCAATTTATCTTATGAATCGAATAAAACACATTATATCAGTATTACTTTTGATTTTTATGGCTATATCTTTTGCACATGCTTTTTTAGTTGAGAACAATCTTGGAGTTGAGAAGAGTTATTTTTCAATTAACAATCCAGATGTTTTTATCAAAACTCAAAACAATATTAGTAATTATTCTGTTTTATATTCAATATCTGGAAATAATTATGAAGAAACTTTCAATTTTTCCAACTGTGCTTATGGGAGTTGTTCTAGCTTCTCACTTTTAGACCTTATTCAAATGCAAAACGGAACTTTTGCAGGTTCAACAGAGTTTGAAATAAAAGTTGAAAATATATCTAGATTTGTCTATCTTGATTTTGAAAAACCTAAGTTCCAAATTTTAACAAGTATTATTAATGAATCTGAGAAAGTTTTAGAATTAACTTTTAACTATTCTGATAATTCAGGATTTGTTGAAAAGGTTGAGTTGTATAAACTTGAAAACTCAAGCCAAATATTCATTGAAGATTTAACAAACAAAACTAGTTTTTCATATAATATAGAATCTGTAGGGTATATTAATTTTTTATTTAAAGTTACTGATCCTGCAGGAAATACTCTTGAAGAAATTGTTAATATTTCAATTCATGACATATTTGAACCTAAAATTATTAGTTATAAAGTAATAAATAATAATGGTGTATTTAGTTTAACTTTTGAAGTAAAAGACCATTCACTAAAAGAGTATTCAATAATTCAAGGAAATATTAGTCTTACAGAGTCTATATCTGGAAGTTCATTTTCAAAATCAGTCAGTTTACCTTTTGATGACTCAGAAATAATTCTTAGAGTAATTGATAATTCTGGGAATATTGTTCAACAAACAATAGATTTAAAATCCCCATTCTCATATTCATTTAGAAATATATTTTCCAATGAAAAAATATTTGAGTTTAATTCAAATGCTAAAGAATGCCGTTTAGTTACTTTGGATGGAAATTCAGAAAATATTCTATTTTCTAAAAGTTCAAATTCCTTTTCAGCAGAAATTCCAGTTTCTATAGCTAAAATCTATGAATTATCAATTTATTGTGAAAATAGTAATTACAGAGAATATTTCAAAACTGACTTCTTTTTTGATAACATCCCACCTTCAATGCCAGAATTATCTTATACTTTAGAAGATGACGGAACAATTTTTCTTTCTTGGACTCAATCAATAGACAACCAAAGTGAAGTTTCCTATAGATTGTATAGGGATGAAAAGGAGATTTATTCGGGGAAAAGAAATAATTTTAGAGATTTGCGAGTATCATATCCAAATCAGTACAATTACTTTTTATCTGCTCTAGATGAAGCTGGAAATAGCGTTAAAACAGATAATTTAATTTTGGTTCCAAGAAAAACTAATATATTTTTCAATTCTAATATAGAAAACGAACAAAAAGTTGAAGACAACATTTTCTCTTTAGTCTTTGAAACAGATAAAAACTCAGATATTCATCTGAGAGTTTTAAATTCTGGAATTACAATTTTTGAAGAAGTTTTTAGAAATATAAGTTCTAGTAATTTTGCAAATGATTTGAATCTTTCAGAAGGAAAAAATGAGATTTATCTTAAAATTGAAGATTTTTATGGAAACATTCACGAAGAAACATATTTTATTGAATATTCTCCACAATTATTAGCTAAAATTGAATCTGAACAGATTACAGATAATGCAATTTTACCTCCAATTGAACCAATAAGAGAAATTACAGAATCTGAAATTCAAGAACAAAACAATGATGAGAGTACTCAGAAGCTTATTTCTAATTTCTGGTGGATTTTATTGTTTATATCTTTTATAGTATTGATATTTTTTATATTAGTATTATTTATAAAAGAATCTGATTTGAAAACTAGAATGAAACATTATGGTAAGAGAAAGTATAGAGATTATGAAAGAGCAAGAAAAACAGATATGATTTTAGGAAAAGACCTTGAAAAGGCAAAAAAAGAAAGAATTCTTAAAGAACAAAGAGCGGCAAGAGAAAAGCAAAAACAGATAGAAAAGAGTAAAAAAGAAAGAAGCGA
>SKGP01000047.1 GCA_007117405.1 Candidatus Woesearchaeota archaeon
TTTAAATTTATTGATGAAATTTTAATAGAAAATTATGAAGTTGAAAGTGTAGAGATTTTTTCTTATAAAATTATTAGAACTTATTCTAGTAAATTTTCAAAAAATTTAACTTCTCCAGTTTTTTCTGATATAAGAAAGGATGGGGAGTTTGGCGAAGAAGGTGTTTTAAATTATGATGAAAAAGGCGTACTTCAAGAAATCTCCAATGACAAAATTTCTTCAAACACAAAAGATAGTTTTTATCTTGGCCCAACAGGTGGTTGTGTGTATGAAATTTACGATTATGAAGGGTATTTAACAATTGATCTTGATATGAGGAAATTTAATGATTTTGATAAGTGGGGAAGAAATTATAAAGTGTATGAAAAAGAAGGTATTATATTTGTTAAATATTTAAAAGAGAGTTCTGATCCAAATCAAAAGTATGTTCAGTATTTTGGGATAAAATCTCCTAATTTGCTTTATGAATTGAAAAAAGAGTGGGTGAAAAAAGATTATGAATATTCAAAAGCAAGAAATTCTCTTAGTGAGTTTTATATTTTTAGATTGATGAGGATTAAAGTTCTTGGAGATAAAAGATTAGTTTTTGGGACTGGTTTTTCAGAAAAGGAAGTTGTGTTACAGATTGAACTTTTGGAAAAGCATCAGGCAGAACTTGAAGGTATTGAAAGTGAATTTGTGAAGGAAAATTTTGTTACTGAAGAGAGTTTTGAAAAACCAATACCACATGAGATGTTTGTTGCTTACAATATTTCAAGAAATTCTCTTTACAAATTTTTGAAGAAGGATTCAGGTGGTGGTTTTGAAGGGGCTTTTGCAGGTTTCCCTTGGTTTTCTCAGATTTGGACTAGGGATGAATTAATAGGTCTTAAAGGTTATTTCAAATTAGGAGAATTGAATTTTTCAAAGGATAAGTTTATGCATTATTTCAAGAGTATTACTGATACAAATCCATCTATAAAGAGAATAAATACTCCGGGTTCTCTTGATAGCTTAGATGGTAATTTTTGGCTTTTGAAAAGATTTTTAGATTTTGTATTTATAGTTAATGAAAAAGGAGAAATTAATAAATTCTTTTCAGAGGGAGAACTTAAATTTATTTATGGAAAATCCTATAATGTTTTTACTTATGCTATTGAGAATTTTTGGGATAAAGAGAATGAATTGCTTAAAGTTAAAAGAGGAGATAGTTGGATGGATACTATAGATGTCCAGTTTCCTTTGGATATGCAAGTTTTATTTTTAGAGTATTCATATTCAATGGCCATTCTTGCCGGTATGCTTGGAAAGGAAGAAGATGCGAAAAAATTTTTGGATTTGGAGAATTTACTTAGGGAAAAAATAAGAAGTGCCTACTGGAGAAATGGAGTTTTATATAGTGAGCCTTTTTATGATAGACAAGATTGTAATGTATTTTTAGCTTATTATTTGTATCCAGACCTTTTTCTACATGAAGATTGGATAAAAATTGTTGATAATTCTCTTTCAGTTTTGAGGACACACTGGGGTGGAATTTCATCTCTTAGTAAAAAGGATTCTAATTTTCACTCTAACTATTCGGGTGAAAATGATGCAAGTTATCACAATGGAGATAGCTGGTATTTTATCAACAATATAACTGCTATGGTTCTTGAGGATTTAGATGAAAAAAAATATAGAAATGATATATCAAAGATACTTCTCTCTTCCACAAGGGATATACTTAAAATGGGAACTCTGGGCTTTGCTTCTGAAATTTCCAGTGCTTCAGAGCAGAAGGCAGAGGGTTCAATGGCTCAACTTTGGTCTGTTTCAACTTATATTGAAATGATTGAAAAACTCTTTATAAAAAGATAAAAAAAATGATTAAAGAGGTAAGGCTTTAAGATGAGTAGGGACTTACATATTGATTTTATCAAGAGATGGGCAAAGAAAGTTAGGTAAGATAAAGAAGGTATGTGGAGAGAAGAACATGCTAAATTTATCAATTCTCAGTATAACAATGCCTATAGAGTAATTGAGATTCTTAAAAAAACACCTGAAGGCAAGGCAAAACTTAGGAAAATTTATGGAATAAACAATAGAAATTACGATGAATTCTATTGAGAATGTGAGTATTTTTCACTTATAGTGACAACAAAAAACAAACATTTATAAATATAGAAATCCTATATATATTATGACAAATACAAATTCTCTGGAAAATATAATAAAAGCAGAAGGGATGCTTGTAAGTTCCGATTTGCATGGTAATTACAACTTGATTGAAAGTGGTCTTAGGTATGCTCAGAAAAACAATTTAGCTTATGTTTTAAATGGGGATGTTGTTAATGATTACAGATTTTTAGGATTAGCAAAAGAAATAGGAATTCAAAGTCCTTCTGAGATACAAGAGGATTATTTATCTAAGAATTTATCTAGGAAAGATTACGAGGCATTGAAATTGAATCAAAGTGCTTCTGTATATGGAATTGAAGGCATACTTTCTCAGGTTCCAGAAGGCCAAAGAGCTGAGTTTGAAAAGAATTTGAAATCTGCTCTTGATTATTCTAATACTGAGCTATTTCAAAAGAGGATAAAAGGAGTTGTTGAAAATATGATTGCTGATAAGGGCGAAGAGATTTCTCAGAACGGGTTTAAACTTAGAGCACTTTATCAGGTTTTTATGGATGAAGAAGCAAGAAAGTTTGCAGATGAATTGAATAAATATTCAGATGTTAAAGTATTGTTTAATAAGGGTAATCATGAAAACAGATTTTTTGTTGAGCAAGTCAGACAATATTTGAATAAGAAGGAGCAAATTTTAGATGTTGCAGAGTATGATGGTGTTTATGAGATAGTTCAAGGAACTGGGGATAGGATGAAGGTTTTAGGGATGACAAATTGCAGACAGCTTATGCCATATTTAAATGAAATTTTTGCTCCAGAAGAACTTGAACAGCTCTATGGGCATGTTGGTATTGAGAAGAAATATGATGGGAAAGGACTTGATGTATTATTAAGTCATGGTCAAATTGGAAAACCTATGGGTTTGAAAAATCCTATTAATGTTCCTTATTTGGATTCAGCTAAGAAATTATCTCTTGAGGCAAAATTGACTGTTGAAGGGCACATTCACAACAAGTATGACGGCAAAAATGAGTTTGGGAGAGACATGGTGAGGGCTGCTGGCGACGAGGCTGTTGTAATAAGGAAAAAAGGTGATAGTTTGGATAAAGAGTGGGTGAGAATTGGTAATGATTATAATGGCGGCCATTCAAATCCAATTTATTACTCGCCAGATTATTACAAAATGAGAATGGAACAACTGATTAAAGAGTATGAGATGATGATGCAACAGCAACAGAGCTCCACAAATGCTGGCAGTGAAGGCAATTCTACTTCAAGAGCCGCATAGACATTTTAATTTATTCCTTTGAAGATATTACATAAATTTATAAATATTATTATTTGGATTTTTTATAAATGTTATCTATAAATAAAATACTTTTAATTGTATTGGGATTTATTTATTCTATAAGTATGGTTCATGCTAATGCTGTTCAAAATACTTTTGCAAAAATAAAGCCAGTTTTTACAGATACAATTGTTCTTGATGGATTTGCAATATTGTTTATTTTTATGGGGTTTTATGCTCTTTATTATACTCTTTTAGGATTTTTTTCACAAAGGGTTGATGCAACTCACAGAGTTAGAATAACAATAGCAATAATTCTTTCTTTTTTTTCGGGTTCAACAGTAATTTTTGCTTTAAGGGATGCTTCTAGTGGCATTGCAGTTGCAGCGGGTTCTTGGCTTTTGCTTGTTTTGCTTGTTCCGGGATTTCTAGCTCTTGCCTTTGCTTATGTAATGTTTATTAAAAATAAAAAAGATATTAGTGGGATTTGGAGATTTTTTTTTATTATTACAGGATTGATTGCAATCGATTTTCTTTTTACAAATTTGCTTATCTGGCTTTCTAGAAATGCAAATGTTGGTGGAATTTCTGAAAATGTTTTAAATACTCTTTTAAGGTGGAATAGTGCAATATATGAATGGCTTATTTTCTTTTTCTTTATTGCATTGCTTGGAGCAATATTTTACATATTATCCAAAGGTGGTTTTGGAAGTTTAATCGGTGGAAGTAGCCAGAAGTCTCCAGAACAAAAGAATAGAGATGAAATGAAAAGGATGCTTAGTTCAATTAGAAATGAGACAAATGAAGCAGAAAATGTTATGAGGATGTTAACTGAAAATCTTAATAATATTAATAAGGAAAGGAACGGAATTACAAATGGTTATGCTACAGGTACATATAATCCACCTGGAGGAGGTAATTAAATATGGCAATTGGAAAAGGACTTAATGCAAGTGGTGCAAATCCAAATGATGTTTTTAGAAAGCATATAGATTTAAACAATAAGTTAAAGTCACATCTTGAGAGAATTTTAAAGTATATAAAAAGGATTCATACACTTGACGACCTTGAAAAAAAAGACGTACTTGGATTTTTTAGTTCCTGGGTTGGTGTTGGAGGAATAAATCCTCTTAATAAGAATAATTACTCTTATTATAATGATGAACTTAGTCAAATGAGGACTATTTTTGATTCCCTTGAATGGGAAGATAAAGAAATACTTAATTTATTAGAAGGGCCAAGTGGGCTTTTACAAACTATTAATATTGAAAATGATGAAATAACAAAATTTCTTTCAAACCCTTCACCCGATATTGTAGAGAGAGAAAAATTAAATGAAAAGCTAATAGTAACATATAATGGACAAAAACAAAGGATTTGGGAAAATCTTCGAACACTTTTAGGTCAAAAAGACCAATACACTTCAAGTCTAATACCTAAAATCCAAAAGGATATTGAAGGAATTGCTGATTATTATTTGGAACAATATGGAAATCTTGTGAAATTGATTTTAGATGAAGATAATTCAAGTACTATGCGGTGGGATGGAATTTACAAGAATCTTTATTCAATAGATAAAACATTATCTATGTTATCTGGAAACATTAAAGGAACCTTTTTAAACACTATTGAACAAAAATCTCAGATTAAAAAAGTAAATAAAGATGAAGTTACATTTGCAAAAAACTATTATGCTTCTAATAAAACTTTTTCTGATTATTTTAGAAAGCATGAAGAAATATACAAGGAATATGAGATATATTCTAGGCTACCTGAAGAAGAAAAAAAAGACATTGATAGATTGCTTTCAGAATCATTAAGTTTATTGTTTAAAAGTGTTAATAAGAAAATATCTGATAAACTTAAAGATGATGCTGGCAAATCTGATAAAGATTTTAATAATTTAAAAGAAGAGTTTGAAAAAGCATATGGGAAACTACTTGAGAAGCTTAGAGTTGAATCAAATTTTGACAGTAAACTAGAGGAATGTGGGATATTCCATGAGGATGGAATTGAAAATGGAATGACATTTAAGGAATTTAGATCTAAATATTTGAAACCTGGAAATAATCAATATGTTCGAAGGGTTATTGATTATATTTTAACAGTTGAAAGAGATAAAAATGCATATAATAAATTTATTGAAAATAACAAATCTCATTTTAAAGAAGGATCTGGAGGTTCATCTTCTTCAGGCGAAGATTGGTATAAAGACCTTCCAGAGGTTTCGAATATAATAGATGTTATAGAGAGCCTTGGTAGTAGTTTAAGTAATCTTCATACAACAGAACAATCACAGTGGGAGAGTGTATTTGCCAGTACAAGGCCTGCGATACTTAGAGAAATTGGAATAATTGCTAAATACGTTAATAGTAATAGGGATAAATTGACATCAGTAGATAATTTAATTCATAATTTAAAAACTTCTTTAGATATGTTTAAAAGGGATATTAATTATAATGAGAGAGATACATATATAGGATTTCTAAGTAGAGTTTTAGATCAAATTAAAAAGGTTCTAAAATAATTTCAAATGAAACCAGTTAAATTTTGGTTAAATCCAAGCAGAGTTGGGGAACTTCAAAATGGCAAATTTTTATTTGTTTCAATTAATTCTATTTTTTCTGACAATGACAAGAGAACAATATGGATAGACTTGGAGAATCCTAATTTTAGTTTAAAGATACCAAGAGCTGCTTTTATTTATGGAATTAAAAGAAAAAGTGTTGGTGAATCCAGTGATTTTCAGTTTTTACCTAATACTTTTACTGGAGATTATATGACATCCAATAAAGCTCTGAATATCTTGTCTGATTCATCTTTTTGGGATCATTTTTCTAATGAAAGGCAGAATTTTGATTATATGCCAATTTCTGAAAAGGTGAATTTCATATTTAGATTATTGAAGCAAATAGGACAGGCAAAAAGTAAAGGTCAAGATATTCCGCTTCCAGATGATATTATGAAAAAATTGGAGTTATCAGAATTGGATTTAAAGATGCTTGAGAATATAAAAATATTTATAGAACAGCTCCCGAAAAAACCAATTCAAGATTTACTAATGAATGGAAGATATTCATTAATTTTGGGAAATCTAACTATAGATGAGAGTATGGAAAATAAAGTTGCAACTGAAGAAGATATAATTGTGAAACCAAAGATAACTTCAAGTGACGTTGCAAGTCTTTTTGATGGTGTAATACTGGATATGGAAATTAAAGAGAAAATATACTCTGGCCTTTCACTCCCAGATATATTAAATGGAAAAAAGCCTAAAACAGGGGGTGTTATTTTGATTGACCATGGTGGTACTGGTAAATCTTTAATAAAAAAACAGATAATTAAGCTTTTTAAAAAAATGGGCGCAGAAACAAAAGAGAAATCTCAAGGTGATATAACTTCTTATGTGAATGCAGGTCCTCAGGTTATAAAAAAATGGTATAGAGGTGGTTCTTCAAGTGAAGTAACTGGAAGAGAAGAAGTTGATTTAGTTGCGATTGCTAAAAAAAAAGGAATTCCATCTCTTCTTGTTATTGATGAATCTGAAGAGTTTATTAGAGAAAGAAAAGATTCAAGACACGACCCAGTAAATGCATTAAATACTCTTAAAAAATATATTCAAGATGCCGAAAAAGGTGGTGTTACAGGGTACGTTTTAACATTGCTTATTGCAAATATTGATGCAGAGGAGATACATGCACCACTTCAGCAAGGAGCTGAAAGATTAACTTTAGTATATTTAGGTCCTCCAAATTCTATTAGAATATGGAATGATGTTATAAAGTATATTGTTGAAGAAAATAAATTAGATTTTGAGAAAAATTTTAATTCAGAAATTTTAGCTAAAATTTTATTTGAATTTCAGAAAAATGTTTCCCATGAAAGGTATGCTATAACACCAAGAAAATTAGGTGCATATTGTTCTGAGTATTATACTAAGCATACCGAAACAGGAAGCAAAGTTGCAGACGATTTTAGCTATTTTGAAAAAATTATGAAAAAAAACGAGAATTCTAAGGTATGGAGAATTGATTTTAGACAGTTTTTAAATCATATAATAGAGGAATTGCTTTCTGAAGAGCTTTCAAAAGACCCACAAATGAGATATAATAAAGATAATATAATTAAAGAGTATATTAGATATGCAGATTCCATTCATCCTATAAAAGAAATTGGAGTTTCAGATAATGTAAAAAGAGAAATAGAAGAAAGTAATGAAATTTCTATTGAAGATGTAAAAAAATATTTTGAAGATGCATTAAGATTCAATGCACAGAGTCTTTTAAATTTCAAAAAGCCTTTTAATGAGGATTTAATCAACTCTTTTGGAAAAAATTTATACACTATTCAAATGCATATGGGTAAGTATTTTGAATTGAAAGGAATAAAATTTGATGAGAAAGAACTAATTAGGGGATTCCAAAACTGCCATACTATGCTTGAAAGATGGAGAAGGGGTATTAAGGAAAACAATTCTTTTATCCCAGACCAGTCAGAATATGATTTTATATCAAGATTTATTATAAATCTAAAAAATAATTTAAGAGTAAATTAATTTTTGTCACGTTTAGTAGTAACAAGCAGTTAGATTTATAAATATAGATGTATTATTATGATTATGGAAGGAATAGACCCTAATAAAAGAGGAAAAGGAGCAGGTGGTGAAAAATTACTTGCTGATGTTTTTTCAAGTAAGATACTTTTGGGAGCAGTATTGGCAGGTGGACTTGGTTATGCTGGATACAAATATATTAGTTCAGATAACAATGAGATTGTTTCAACAATGAATGGGGCGCCGGTAGTTACAGAACAAGCAAGTGCTGCGAGAACACCAAGCACACAGGGAGGCGTTGTTAAGCATTTTCATGGTCCAGTTTATTATGGTAATGTATATTATGATTCCAATAGGCCTGAAGAACAAGTCCAGGCAGCTCAACCTGAAAAAACAACAGAAAAAACACCCACACCAGCAGCAACAACAGCAGTGGCAACAACACAAGCAACAGCAAGAGGGTCAAGGCTGAGTGAGGTTGTTGAAGGATGTAGAAATATTGTAGAAGATGAGTATAGTTTTGTAAGATACGGAACAGATTTTAGAAATAGACATACAATTGCAGAATTAGTCCCAAATCATTGTGTTCAAACTCCTCTTGATAATTCAAATTATGCCGGAAGAGTTGTAAATATGATGAATAACACAATTGGTTCAAATTGGAGATCTAAAAATTATGATGTTTTGTTAGATGTAGAAGGTAGCGAAGCAGTAAGAGTTGCTGGTTCAAATCTACCTGAATATTTGCAGGAAACATTTAGAAATGGAGAACAAGAGGATATAATTATAAAGTATGCAAGTCCTCTTCAAGCAACACAGCCAAGTAGAGAACAACCAAGGCAAAGAGAAGCTCAAAGAACAACAGCAGCTCCTACAACACAAACAGAATACAACATAAGGTTTAGAGATTCAGATATATGTTATGTTCCAGGTGTTGAGGGTATTAATGCAACTTCTGGTAATCTTGAAAAAAGGTTGCTTGGTCTTCCAAGAGTTGGAAGAGATAGTGAAATGAGACTTCTAGTTGACAATTCTCAAAATCCTAGAAATTATACCATTAGAAATGATATGGATGAAATTAGAAGATATGTTGATAGTGGCGCAAAACATGGAATATGTATATTGAAAAATGATAATTTTGATGATACTATTGTTTTAAGAAATGGCCCACATAAATATAATGTTCGTGTGAGAAATGGTGAAGCTGGAAATAAACTTATGGGAATAGTAAATCAGATTGCACCATCAGAAGGGTCAGGAAGATATCATATCAATATAGAGTCTCCAGGTGGCAGAGGAGAGAGTCAACTTTTTGCAGAAGCAGAGTATAAAAATGGCAGATGGCATTTTAATGATGTTAGAGTAGGATTATGGCCTGGTGAAACTACAGCTGGAAATGAAGTTCTTCATGCAGAATACAGAAAAGTTGGTGATGCTAGAACTGGGATGGTTCCTTATCATTATAAATAATTAATTACTTTTTAGGGACAACGTTCGTTAGTTTTATAAATTCACTATATTTTTATTATTTTTATTATGGCAGATATTGAAAAAAAAGCTGAAAATATTCCAATTCCTGATTTTTTAAAAGAAGATGGAAGTAATGGAGAAGATGATTTGAACATTGATTCATCAAACCAAAGTGATAATACTATAAATGAGACTGATTCTTCAAAAGCAACAGAAGATAAAAAAGTATTTGTGAAGGATATGGATGAGAATCAATTTCCCGATGGTTTTCCAGTAAAAGAGTACAAAGACAATCTAGGTCATTATACTATTGAACAAATACCTGATGAAATAAAACCAGAAAATATTCGTGATACATATGATCATCATGGTTTCTGGATGCATAATGCAAAAATTCCTGAAGAGTACCACAATGCCTATCTTGTAATAGTTTCAAGAAATAAAAAAAATGGCTCTTATTTTTCAAAAACAGATAATAACTCTTCATCTGACTTAGAAATAGCGTCAAAGTTGGTTGCAAATGAAGAAAAAGTTGATAACTTGGGTGGACTTGAGGAGAAAATAGTACCTGAGACAAATGGAGGTAATAGTGAGGGAAGAAGAACAATTCATTTAGGAACGATAGTTGATGGAGAAGTTTTAGATGATGATAAGAATACTAATGATAATGAAAATTATGAATCTAAAAAAACTAATAGGAATTATTTTAATTTTTTAAAAGAGAATAGAATTCCTTTATCTTCTATTGGTGTTGGATTAATTGCTGGTGTGGGATTAGTTGGTTTTCTTTCTACTTGTAATGGAAATGGACAAAAAGAAGTAGATTATTCTCCAATTCCTTATGAAAAAGAGATTGCATTAGACCCATCTAAAATTATTGATAATAACTCAAGAAAATCGCAGAGAAATTTAGCAATAGAACAACCTAAGTTATTCTCTTATGGAATGGTTAAATGTAGTGATGATTTTGCAATATGTATAGGGGAAGATGGTAATGAAATGTCTGCGGATGCTATTAAAAATAATATTCTGTATCAAATTCTTGATAAGAATCAAAGTTGTTCAACACTTGATGATAGACTTTCATTTTTATATAATTATAAAACAGTAAAGGGAGATAGTATAAAATCTTACAAAATAAGTGATTTGGACAAATTACATGGACATTGTAAGGAGTATCAAAAATAATTTTTCTTACTATTAAGTAATAAACTATTAGTTAATTTTATAAATAATTGATAACACTCAATAGTATTATATTAAATTAAAAATGGCAAATAATATAAAAAAAGTATTGGCGGGAGGTTTAGCAGGGGTAATGCTTTCGGCATCGCCTCAGGTTGTTTCCCAGAGTTCTCCTGAATGTTCTCCAAATAGTGGTGTACCTTGCACCATAGAGTTAGTTTCAGATTTTAATTGCAAAAATGAGAGTCTTTTGCCTTTAATTAAAAGAGTTGGTAATGGTCAATTAGAATCGTTATTAAAATTAAAATATGGAGTTGAGACATTATCTCAGGATGAAGCAGATAAGTTTTTTGATAAGGGTTATGGATTAACAATGGAGTTTAAACGGACTGGAGTTGTAGATTCTGAATACAATATTCTAGAAAATTGTCCAGAAAAGAAAGAACAAAGAACTTTAATAGCTTATGGACCAAAGGATAGCAATGGAAGTGGAGGTCTTGTAATTTCAGAACCTGTTGTAATTGAAACTCCTAGAAGAACTTCAGTTTCTCAAGTTCAAAGAAGAGTTCCTGAAAGGGTTCATACAGTAAATTTTAGGGATTCAGAGATTTGTTATGTTCCTAGCGTTAGCCAGGTAAGTGGTAATTTAGGAAGTGTGGTTAGTCAAATTTCAAATTTGCCAAGAGTAGGCGAAAATAGTGAAATGAGACTTTGGGTTGATAATAGTCCAAATCCAATTAATTACACATTTGGAGATAATATGTCCGAAATTAGAGGATATATAGAAAGTGGAGCTAGAGATGGTATATGTATATTAAATAATAGTATTCATGATGATTACATAAGAGGTATTGATGGAAATGGAAATAATCCTTTTGAGTTTGAAAAAATAGGTGTTAAAAATGGTCAGGCACTTGAAGGACTAGAATCAATTCTTCCTTTAGCAAGACCTACAAACGGTCCAGGTATTTATGATATTTCATTGGTTTCACCTAAAGATGGAACTATGCATCATTATGGTGTTGGAAATTTTAATGGAGAGACTTGGAATTTAAGAACTGATTACACTTCTAAGTTTTGGGAAGGTGAAACAACTAAGCCATTTGAAGATTTAACAGTAGTATTTCAGAGAAGAATTGAAATACCAAAAGTAGACATTAATATGGGTTCAAGAATTAAATATTAATTCGTTGTTACTTTATAGTAACAAAATAAAAGATAAGTTTATAAATATAAAAATATTAATAGAAATATAAAAAATGAAAAA
>SKGP01000089.1 GCA_007117405.1 Candidatus Woesearchaeota archaeon
AGAAGCGAATTGGAGAAAAAAAAACATGAAGACCTTCAAAGAAAGAAAAATATTTTAATACCATTTTCACAAAGAGAAAAAGCAAAAAAAAGAGTTAAAAGAATAAAAAAAGAATTGAGTGAAGATGAGATAATAGATAGAAACAATAATAAAACTAAACCAAAAGGATTTTTTAACTATTTTAATAAAGAAAAATCTCCTAAAAAAGATGATGAGTTTTTAAATTACCTTCAAAACAGAAAATCAATTTCATATGACAATCCAAGAGACTATAGAGTTAGAGAAGAAAAGATTCCTGAAAAACCAAAAGATGAAGTAAAAAAACACGAGGATGTAAAAGTTTCAAAAGACATGAAAGAACAAGAGAAATCAACAGAAAAAGAATTAGATAAAAATATAAATAATAAAGTTGATAAGAAAAAAGATAGACTGATTCTTGATGATTATCTTGATAAAAGAACAAAGAGGAAGAGAACTTATTTTGCTGAAAAAGAAGTAAATAGAGACCTTTTCAGAAGGAATAAAAATTAAGACTACTAATAAGTTATAACTAATTTTTTTTATATGATTCTCGATTTTTTAATATATGCTTAAAAGTTTAAAAGGAATGTTATTTAAGAAAAATACAGTTTCAGGTTTAATTTCAATATATGACCCATTATCATTTTCAGAGAACACAATTTACTCAAAAAAACAAACAGTATTTTCTCGTTCTGTAAAATCTGAATTACTTGATTATTCATCAGATAAAAATTTAATGTATTCTGTATATTATATGGTTACAAAAGACTTTGATACTTTATTTTTCGAAAGTGTTGGAATAAAACCTTCTATTTTTGCAATAAAACCTGGTTTTATTGGTAGAGAATTTAATAAAACTTCATCTATGATGATTGAAAAAGATGGAAACCCTAAAGATTCACTTTTTCAAGTTCTCTCTGGTGATGGATATTTCTTAATTGAAAATTTAGATGAAGAAAAGGAGATAATTCTTGTTAAAGTATCTAAAGGTTCGCTTGTATGTGTTCCAAAAAATTATTCATTTGTTATAATTAATTCTAGTTTTTCAAATAACCTTGTTTGTATCTCCTTAATTGCAAAAAATGCAATTTTTATTGAAAACGTACTTGGTAAAACTTCTGGTGCAGCTCTTTACTATACAAGAAATGGTTTCATCAAAAATTCAAATATAGCCTCATCTTACAAATTGATAGAATATAATGGAGATTATATTTCTAATATGAGCTTTGATAAAGAAAAAGGAATATATAAAGAGTGTACTCTCCTTCCAGAAAAATTCAAGTTTTTATCAGAATAAAAATTTAGTTGTTATTTTCTTCTTTTTCTTTTGGTATATGAACTCTTGCTGGTCTTATTATTTTATCTTTATGCTTGTAACCTTTTTTTAAAATACCAGCAATTTTTCCAGGTTCAATTTCACTTTCCTCAATAATTACAGGGTCGTGTTGGTATGGGTCAAAAGATTCTCCAATCTGTGGTTCAAACTCTTCAAATTTATGTTCTTTTAATGTATCAATTAGATTTTTATGAATCATTTCAACGCCTTTTACAAACATTTGTGTATTTTCTGTCATTTTTAAACTCATTTCAAAATTATCAATTGCGGGAAGAAGACTTATTACAAAATCTGAAATTGCTCTATCTCGTGTTTCTAAAATCTCCTTTTCTTTTCTTTTTCTATAGTTGTCAAAATCAGCAAGAGTCCTGAGATAATCATTCTTTGTATTTTCTACCTCAGTTTCAAGTTGTTTTATTTTATTTTTCAACTCTTCAGTTTCAATCTGATCTTTTGTTGTTTTTTTCTTGTCTTTCATTTCTTTTTTAGAATTTTCATTTTTTTTGTTTGCTTTGTTATTTTCCATAAAAAGCATTAATGACTTTAATTTTATAAATATTGTTTATATATTTTGATAGTCAATTATTTATTTGAATTTCAAAAGAATTATAAATTATAAAAGTAATAATATAGTTAATGGAAAATTATAAAGAATCCCTGCTTTTTAATATTTATTCGGTAAAAAGAGGCAGAAAAAAGCATTATTTTATAGAAAAATATTCTCCTGATTATGGTTGGGATAATATTGTTAGGAGTGGAAACAGAACTAATTTTAAAACCTTAGGGAGTATAGCAAAAAGAATTTCTAAAATTTCAAAAAAGGATTTTTTGGAACAAAAATTAGTTTTTAATAACATGCCTTTGTGTATTAGAGATTCTAAATTGGAAAATAATCTCTACGATATTGATTTTAGTTTATCCGATAGAGAAAAAGAATTGATATTAAAAAACTTAAAAAGATATTCAAATAAAGCTAATTAATCTATGTTGAATGTTTCAATTGTTTTTATTTTTTCTTTAAATTTATCTTGCATTTTTTTAGTAAAATCTTCGATATCTTCTTCGTTTGAAAAAACTAAATTGAGAAAGAACTCTTCTCTGTTGAGATTTTTTATTGCTTTTGATATGAATTTTTTTTCTTTTATATAATTGCAGATTTCCTCTTCAGACTTTTTATCAAGAAATGAAAATCTTATTATCATCGCATATTGGTAGAGACCTAACTTTGAAAAATTTATTACTGGACTGAAATTTTCTATAACACCAAAATTCTTCATTTTATCTATTCTATATTTCACAGTATCTGAAGAGATATCAAGTTTTTCTGCAATTTCTTTATATTGAACCCTTGCATCTTCATCTAAAAGTCTTAGTATTTCCTTATCTTTTTCATCTATCATAAAACTTTCATCATTTTTAATTGTTGCAAAATCTTTAGTTGGAAGTTCTTCTTCAAATAAATTTTTAATAATAACTTCTTTTTCACTTTCTTTTATTTCTTCTGAACTTATAATTGTATAATAATTTGCAAGAACATCTGAGAAATTTTCAAGTATTTCTCCCATTTTTTCTTTAAATTCATCTATGCTTGAGGAATAAAGTCTAATAATTAAATCCCATCCAGATTTTGATTTTATTATCCATATCAAATATTTGTTACCAATTGTTTCTCTTATGAATTTTTCTTTCGAGAGCTCATCATCAAGATTGAGCTTTAGAAATATAATATATTCTTGATAATGCATAGCTCTTTCATTTATTTTTGGTATGAATTTGATTATAAGATTCTCTTTAATAACAAAAGAAAAATCAAAT
>SKGP01000065.1 GCA_007117405.1 Candidatus Woesearchaeota archaeon
AATATTTTTATACTTCATAAAAAAGATAAAAAAAAAAAAAAAAAGAATATTATCTAGAAGGATTTGAAGACAAGGAAGAGAGAAAACTTCTTTTACCTTCAGAAAAAGAGAAAAAAAAATCTAAACTAAAAAACCAATATGATAATGAGAAAATTAATTGGTGGAGATTATTTAAGTGGTTTTCAATAATTGGAATAATTATAATGATTTATCTTTTTTATAACTCAATAATCTTATATATTCTAGAGTTTTTAAAATCAAATCCAACTTTATATTCAAACTATCTTTTTGTTGAATCTCAAATCGCAAATAATACAATTTTAGGACTTATAATGATATCCATTATGGGGTCTGTATTTTTTCTAGCATTACCATCTGAAGCAATATTAATATACTACCTTTCATCAACAGATTATATACCAATTATAGTAATTGGATTGGTTTTAATTGGAAATGTTATTGGTCTTACATTTAATTATTTTTTTGGGAGAGTAATTGGAGAGAGAATTGTAAAATTTTTGTTTAAAAAAAATTTTCAAAGATACAAAGCAAAAATTGATAAATATGGTGGTTATGTAGTATTATTTGGAAATATAATCCCAGGTCCAATTGAACCCATATCTGTATTTTTTGGAGCATTTAAATTTAAATTTTCAGTATATATTTACTTATCATTTATAGGAAGACTAATAAAATTTATTATAATATTTATCGCATTTTATTTCTTCTGGGACACATTAATATTCCATTATTATGAATTTTTAGATAAATTTTTAATACTAAAAGACTTATTTAGATAAAGAATGAAAAAAGAAAAAATAAAATTCTTAGCAACAAGTGACATACATTCTGATATTAACTTAATATATGCTATTGAAAAATACTCCCCTCTAAACGAAATGGATTTTATTATTATGACTGGAGATATATCAGAAAAAAAAGATGATTTTGGAAAAATATTTAGTATCTTTAAAGGAAAAGATATATTTCTAGTCCCTGGAAATCATGAAACAAAAAAGCAACTAAAAATTCTTGAAGAGATTTACAAAATTCATGTTGTCGGTGACAAACCAGTAATTATAAATGAAGATTTTGCAATATTTGGAACAAATAAGATGAGCATAGGAAGTAGATATAATGAGAGAGATGTGCTTGAGAATTTAATTGAAAACTTTAAAGCAATTGAAAATATAAAATTCAAAGTTCTGTTAAATCATATACCTCCACACGGTACTATTATTGGAGATGCATCCCCATATTTCCCTATGATTGGGGGGTCTCAGGCACACAGAGTATTCTTAGAACATTTTAATCCAGATATATCAATTGTTGGACATATACACGAATCTTCAGGATTAGAAGAGATAGTTAACAAAACAAAAGTAATAAATGTTGCCAGAACATTCAAAGTATTTGAATTTGATACAAAAACAAAACAAATGAAAATTCTATCTAATAGATGAAAAAATTAGATCTCTTTTCTCATAGAATTAAGATATATGTGATTTTTTGAATTTTCTCTTTCTATTCTAACAGATTTTTCCAATTCTAATTCTTTTAGATAATTATAAAATGTTGCCTTTGAACAATATCTAAAATGCTCAACAAACATATACTTTAGTTCTGAGAGATTTAAACCAGATTCTCCTATCATAGAGAGTATTTTTTGTTTCAATAAGTCTCTTTTATTTGCTTTCGCTTTAAAAGCAAGCAAAGCTTCATATGGGTCTTCAATTTTTGCTTTTACAGGATTAATATTACTTTTTAAAAAATTACTTTCATTGATAGGTTCTATATTCTGAGTTTTAATTGCTGTTTCAGCCATATTTGGATTTATCATATTAGAATTTGCAGAGATTATTTTCTCATTGAAGTCTTTAATATATTCAATTGCAACAGAAATACCTTTCAATTCTGCTTTAAGTTCATATATTTCAGAAGTAAGATTTGAAATCTTTTCAGTTAAAACTCTATTTTCTCTTTCTGTAGAATATAATTTGTCTCTTAACTCAATATTTTCAGTTTTCAAAGATTCAATATCAGACTTGCATGCTGAGAAACTCTTTCTGACTTGTTCCTTGAAATCTTCCATACTAAATTTTAAAATTAATTCATTTATATATTTTTTGTGTAACTATAATCATTACACAATATTTATATATAAACAAAATTTGAAAATTCTATGGGAGTTCAAATAAAAGATATATTGGAATTTGAAGAAATAGACCTTAACTCAATTTCAAATAAAAAGATAGCTATTGATTCATTCAATATGCTTTATCAATTTCTTGCAAGCATTAGACAACCAGATGGGACACCACTTACTGATTCAAGAGGAAATGTTACATCTCATCTCAAAGGCTTATTTAATAGATGTGTTTATTTTAAAAAAAATAATATCAAACCAGTATTCGTATTTGACGGAAAAGCTCCAAAATTAAAGGAAAAAGAAAGAGAAAATAGACTCAAAAGAAAAATTGAAGCAGATAAAAAATACAAAGAAGCAGTCGACCTTGGCCTTATGGAAGATGCAAGAAAATATGCTCAAGGTCTCAATAAATTAGATGATACAATGATTGAGGATTCAAAGAAGTTAATTGAATTGTTTGGTTTTCCAGTTGTTGTTGCACCATCGGAAGGAGAAGCTCAAGCTGCAAAATTTGTAAAAACAGGGCAAGTATTTGCATCTGCAAGTCAAGATTTTGACTCTCTTCTTTTTGGAGCAAAATATTTAATTAGGAATCTTTCTGTTGGAACTAGGAGAAAAATTGCTGGGACATCAAACTATAAAGATATAGAGATAGAGTTCTATGATCTAGAAAAAAATTTAAAAAAACTAAATATTTCCATTGACGAATTAATCGTTATTGCAATCTTGTGTGGAACTGACTTTAACCCTGGTGGAGTAAAAGGGATAGGTCCAAAAAAAGGATTAAAGCTTATCAAAGAATATAAAGATAGATGGGATGAACTTTTTAAGTTGCTTGACTGGCATGATTATTTTGACTATACTTGGATAGAAGTTTTCAATACATTCAAGAAAATGCCTGTTGAGGAAAATTTACAATTAAATTTCAACCAAATACAAAAACCAGAAATAATAGAGTTTTTAAAAACAAAGGATTTTGATTCTGGGACAATTGAAAGAAGTTTAAACACAATAAAGAAT
>SKGP01000052.1 GCA_007117405.1 Candidatus Woesearchaeota archaeon
GTTAAAATAAATAAGACATATAAACCAAATGAAAACAATAAAGAAATATATGATAAACTATTTGCGGACTATAAAAGTATATATTTTAACTTAAGAAAAACTTATAAAAAAGCAAATGATTCAAGAAGCTTCAAAGCATCCTGAAAAATATTTTCCCGTTAAAACACTTAAATCACTTGGACTTGAAAGACAAACATGTAAAAAATGCTCAACAGTATTTTGGTCCTCTGTAAAAAGAGAAATTTGTGGAGATACGAATTGTGTGGGTTCATACAGTTTTATAGGGAACACACCTGCAAAATCACCAATGGAATTTCCTGAGGTTTACCACAAGTGGAGAAAATACATAGAAAAAAGAGGATACAAACATGTTGACAGATTTCCAATCGTTGCAAGATGGAGAGATGACCTCGATTTCAATATAGCTTCAATTATAGGCTTCCAACCATATGTTACAAAAGGAGAAGTGGCTCCTCCTGCAGAAGAAATATCAATACCACAAAACTGTTTAAGATTTGCAGACATAGACAATGTTGGATACACAGGAAGACACTTCACTTCATTTACAATGATAGGCCAAGCAGCATTCAAATCTCCAGAAAAATACGACCAAGCAAAATATGTAAAAGACCTATTTGAATGGTTTACAATTGAAATGGGAATTCCAAAAGAGGAAATACAAATCCACGAGGATGCATGGGTTGGAGGTGGAGACTGTGGCCCATCAATGGAATTTTTTTCAAGGGGACTTGAACTTGGAAATCAAGTTTACATGTGGTTTGATATGAGCGATGCAAAAGATATAAGTGAAATAAAACCATTAAAAATAAAAGTTTTGGATATGGGAATGGGACAAGAAAGATGCTGTTGGTTTTCAAAAGGAACATCAAATTCTTACGATGCCGTAATGCCAAATGTATGTAAATATCTCTTTGAAAAAACAGGACTAAAACCGGATTGGGAGCTATACAATAAATTCCTTCCATATTCTGGCCTTTTAAACATGGATGAAGTTGAAGACATTGACAAGGCATGGAAAGAAGTAATTTCGTTAATGAAAGTAAATATTAGCGTTGAAGAAGTAAAAAACAAAATTGAGCCCATTGCAGGAATATACTCAATTGCAGACCACACAAGATCTCTTCTTTATGCTTTAACAGATGGGGCATTGCCTTCAAATGTAAAAGGAGGATATAACCTTAGGCTAATATTAAGAAGAGCTTTAGATTTCATACACAAGTATCATTGGGACATAGACTTATACGATGTTGTTGTAATTCAAGCAGAAGAACTCAAAACACTATATCCAGAATTAATTGAAGAACTTGATGGAATAAAAAAAATTTTAGACCTAGAACTTAGAAAGTACAAACAACATAAAGAAAAAGTTGAAAATAAGATTCAAATGCTTTTAAAAAAAGACAAAGTGTTAACTTCAGAAGATTTTGTAAAATATTACATTTCAGAAGGTATTACTCCAGATGAAATACAATCTGCTTATCTAAAGCAAAATAAAAAAATTTCAGTTCCAACAAATTTCTACACATTAGTAACAGAATATTTTGAATCAAGAAAAATTTCTGAAACAAAGGAACAAAAAAACAAATTGACAGAATTTACACAAAACCTTCCAGCAACTAAAATGCAATTTTATGAAGACACCTACAAAAGTAATTTAAAAGTTAAAATTATTAAAGAGTTTGAACTTGAAGGTAAAAAGTATATAGTACTTGACAGCACTCTCTTTTATCCTACAATGGGAGGACAAGAACACGACATAGGAAAAATAGGAGACAAAAAAGTAATAGATGTGATTAAAGTTGGAAATGTTATTGTCCACCAAATAGAATAATCATTAGTAGTAATAAATATTTAAATAAAAAGTTCGTATAATACTTTTTATGGATATTGAGAAAATTCTAAAAAATCTTGAAACAGAAATCAAACTTAGAGGGTTTTCTCCAAAAACAGTAAAGATGTATATTTTATACAACAGACAATTTCTACAGACTATGAACATAGCCCCTGAAAATACAACTGAAAATGATATAAAAGCCTTTCTTGCTGAAAAAATGACCGAAGGAAACTTAAACTCACGTTCCCTTGCTTTAGTAAAATCAGCTCTTTTATTTCACTATAATGAAATACTAAAAAATAAATTTGAAATAAAAACTCCAAAAATAAAAAAAACAACACCTACAGTTCTCACAAAAGATGAAATAAAACGAATATTCAAATGTGTAAAAAATAAACAACAAAAATTAATACTAAAACTATACTATTCATCGGGACTAAGACTCTCAGAAGCATTGAATCTTAAAATGAAAGATTTAGACCTAACAGAAAAAGTAATATGGATAAGAAATGGAAAAGGAGGAAAAGATAGAATGAGCATACTTTCAGATTCACTAGTAAAAGACCTAGAGGAATTTTCAAAATTTAGAGATAAAAATGACTTCCTATTCATGAACAAAAAAGGAGACCAATTAAACCCAAGAACAATTCAAAAAACTATGGAAAAAGCAAAAATCGAAGCAAAAATAAACAAAGATGTTCACATACATACACTAAGGCACTCTTTTGCAACACACCTTCTTGAATCAGGAGTTGACATAAGAAAAATTCAAGAATTACTAGGCCATGCAGACCTATCAACAACCCAGATATATACTAAAGTATCGAGTGAAGAACTAAAAAAAGTAAAATCTCCTCTTGATTAATGTATAGAAAAGTTTTTAAGGATAACAAATAACATAATTATTATGGGAATTGTCAAACATGTAGTAAAAAATAAAGAGAGTATAAATTCAATATTAGAATATACAAATATAATTCTTGCAGTAGGTTTCCTAATTGCAATTATTGGTGCATTTATATCATTTGAAAATCAAACTTCAAAACAAATTCTTGGTGGGATACTAATATTAATTGGTATTATAGTTGGGGTTGGTAATTCAATAAGAAATGAAAACATAAATTTCTTAGTATCATTAGTAGCAATTATCTTGCTTCTAACCCCTTTCTTAGGAGTAATCACACATCAACTAGGTTTAGCATTACAAATATATCCAAAATTACTCGGGAATATAATCCTACTATTAGTTCCTGCTGCGATAGTTATTGCTTTAAAAATAATATTTATTGATTATAATTCA
>SKGP01000088.1 GCA_007117405.1 Candidatus Woesearchaeota archaeon
AATTATTTTTTAAATAATCAATAATAAGTCTGACTCCTCTACCCGTTCCAAATTCTGGAATATAGTATTCATCTTTTTTACTTCTTGCAGCTCCAGCTATATCTAGATGAACCCATTTTACATCTTTTTCTATAAATTTCTCTAGGAATGCAGCTGCTGTAATTGTGCCACCATCCCTCCCTCCTATGTTTTTAATATCTGAATATTTCCCTTTAATTAAATCTCTATGTTCATCATATATTGGAAGTTCCCAGACTCTCTCAAATGTTTTTTCTCCACTATCGAATATTTTGTTTTTCATTTCTTTATCGTTTCCAAGCATTGCAATTAATGAGGGTCCTAATGCCACAAGGCAGGCACCAGTGAGTGTTGCCATGTCAATTATTTTATTTGGTTGAAATTTTTTTTGAACATATGATAAACCATCAGCTAAGACAAGTCTACCTTCAGCATCTGTATTACCAATTTCGACACTTATACCATTATAACCTACATAGATGTCTCCTGGTTTGTATGATTTAGCTGAAATTGAATTTTCTGCTGTGGGAATTACTAAAATTAGATTTTTTTTTAGTTTCATTTCTACTGCTGTTTTAAATATTGAATAGACACTTGCAGCCCCACCCATATCAGTTTTCATATCTTCTACATATCCAGTAGGTTTTAAATTTATTCCTCCAGTATCGAACGTAATTCCTTTACCCACAAGTGCTATTTTTTCTTTTGCATTTGGATTGCCTTCATATTCGCAAAGAATTAACCTTGGTGGATTTGCTGAACCTTTACCTACAGCATATAAAAGATTTAGTTTTTCTTTTTGAATTTCTTTTTCATCTAGGGAAATAAATTTTAATTTATGTTTTTTTGAAAATTCTTTTACTATATTTTCTAATTTTATTGGTGTTATTAAATCGGAATTTTCATTTACCAAGTCTCTTGCAATTTTAACATTTTTAGAAATTAAATTTACATTATCAATTATTTTTTGAAATTTTTTATCTATATTTAAATTTATATTTATTTTATTTTCTTTGTTTTCTTTTTTTAAGTATTTGTTAAATGAATAGTCTGAAAGACAAATTCCTTCTGATAATGCTTCTATAGTTTCTTCTTTTTCATTTGGAATTTCTATGCTAATATTATATTCCTTTTTTCTTTTGATTATTTGAAATAGAATAGAACCTGTTTTTCTAATTTCTTCTAAGGTGAAATCTTTATTTAGTCCAATTAGCAGTATTTTTTGTTTTTCTATATGAAAGTAGATTGTTTCTTCATTTTTTCCTTCAAATGATGGGTATAATCTAAGTGTTTTTTTTATTTTTTCTTTTAATTCTGTTGAAGTGTTTTTATTAAAAAAGGAAAGTTTTTTTTTTTCATTATATACAAAAATTGTATGTGTGTTTTCTATTTTTTTATTTATTTTTAGTTCCATATATCTTTTTAATTATAATTATTTATATATTTTTTCTTGTATTTAAATATAATATATTTATTATTTGAAATTTATGTCTTTTTCATCAAAATAAAGTCCTTCTTCTTCTCCTTCGTAAGTATCTCCGATATCTTCAGCTCTTGAGTTTCTTAGATATCTTATAATTAAGAGTGAAACAATAAGGAACGTTATTAATCCAATTATTAAGTAGAGCATTAATGAAGAACCTTCATCATTAAAATTATCAATATTTATCTCAATTGGTATCTTTTTTGCATAACCTGAATCTTCGTCCCTTATAATAATATTTGAATCTGTAGTATTTCCTATGTTTTTAAATAACTCTGGATTAGTTATTTTAAAGAATACTTGTCTTGTATCTCCAGCAGCAATAATTTTTGTTTCTTCCGTTGGTGTTATAGCGTTTCTAAGGGGACCTTCAATTGAAAATGAGAATATCTTTCTCTCTGTGTCAAAATTATTTACATTTATTATGAAATCATCTAGTGAGATTAGATTTGCTGAATTTTCTATGGTGCTGAATGTTTCTTGAATAAAAGTAGAATTTAAAATAGAATTTTGTGAAAATTTGACACCCATGAAGTCACAATTCAGAACAAAATCAAAAACGCCTTCTTTTAAAGTTGGATTTTCAAGTATAATTTCTGTTGTTCTTTCGCTAATTGTTATTTCTTCTT
Organism: Candidatus Woesearchaeota archaeon; assembly: GCA_007117405.1. GTDB lineage: Archaea > Nanobdellota > Nanobdellia > Woesearchaeales > UBA583 > UBA583. The sequence goes on from SKGP01000088.1 coordinate 2,131, forward strand.
TTTTATTATTAAATGGATTTGTATATGAACATGTTGCTGAAAAAGGATTATTTATCTCTTTTAATGGAATTGTTATTTTGTCGTAATCCATTGAAAACGGTGCATTTATATTTCTTTCAATTGAAAATGGAGTTGGTCCTACAAGGTTAATTGGCATTTCTATTAATGTTATTTCTCTGTTTTTGCTATCAAATCCTGTTAATTTAAGTGTTCCGGTTTTTTGTCCGTAGAATTTATCTGCAATTGATACTATAAATGATGTATTTTCTTTTCCAAATAGATCTCCTAAATTTTGAGAATAAGATAGATGTTTATCAATATCATTGCTGAAGGACAGTTTTATTCCTCTTATTGTGTAAACTGTCGGGTTTGTTATTGTAAAATTATTGGTTTCTTCTAAAATATTTTTTACTTCTATTGCAACATAAGGTTTTATTTGTTCTTTAATAGCAAGATAGGCATAGGTATTTTTTTGAATATCTCCCCAACCATTTACAGGTTCAAAATTGTAAACCCATTTTTTACCATCTCTTATATTTTCTGATGATGTTTGTTGTGAATTTTTTTGAAGACCAAGAATAGCCCAACTTGTTTTTATTATTCTGTTTGTATTAGACCCACTACCCCAAGAACCATCATTGTTTTGTGAAAATTTAATAAAATCTGTAAAATCACTGTTAGATTTATAGAATAAATATCTACTAGTATCTAGAATTGAATCTGAATTATCAATGTATTTTTCTGCATTTCTTTCAATTTTGTAATTATTAATATAATTTTCAATGAGTGTATAATCTTTTATTTGATTACCATATACAATTAAGGCATTAAGAGAACTTTCAAAATCACATCTTCCTGAGGTTCCAATACACGAAAATTTGTCGAAGTTGTATGTAATACTATTTGTGTTTTTAAATTCTTCAATTTTAATTAATCTATTTTCTGTGTTATATATTTCAAGATTTATGTCCACAGATCTTTCACAGTTTAAAGATATCTTTTCAGACGCTTTGTTATCTAGTGTTTCATATCCTTTTTCAAACTCATAATTTTTTTCAGTATCGTCGTCAATTTTTAAACTACATCTTATAAACTCACTTTCATTAAACTCATAATCCATTTCTATTACGAATTTTGTGGGGTAATTTTCATTATTAATCATATTTCTTTCAAGATATGTTTTACCGTCATCAATGAGCCTAGATTTAATATCATAGCCTGCAAATTTTAAATTTTTAAGTATGTTTGTTGTTGTTCTCATATTACAAGTAGTTGCGGGCCAACACTTATTTTGATTATTTCTTGAATTTTTTAGCATATCATATACTTTTTCACTTAATATGCTGTTTTCAGTTTCCATATCATTTAAAACAATTAGATAATAACTTAGTTCTTCACTTGTTAGAAAATCAATATTGTTTCCAATTACATGATTTATTAGTTCGGATTGCCTTTCTTTTTGGAAATGTCTGGTTATTTTTCTGAATTTGTTATCCAAAGTGTAAGAGATTTCAAGTTTTGGATTTGAGCAAAGAGCATTTTCAAGATTGAAATTTGTAAAATAACATCCTTTTTTATTTGTGTTTTTATATAATTCAAGTTCAGTACTTTCATTTTCACAAGATAATATCGCAGTTATATTTTGTGAATTTTCATCTGTACAGAATTCAAATGAGAGAAATTCATTTTCAAGATAACTGATTTTTTCGTGAATATTTTTTTGTTCATTGAAGTATGTTGGAGAAAATATTGTTAAAGAGTCTTGCGCATATGAAAACGACATAAATGCAATTATCCAAAATATCAAAATAAAGATGCTTTTTTTATATTTGCTATACATATATTTAACTTTGTTTATTTATAATTTATTATGTTTTATAATTACTTATACATAATGAATTGAAATTAAGACTAATTATCTTATAGTTGTATTTGAATTTGTTTGTTTATTATAATACTTTATTTATAAATGTAATATGTGCTAATTATTCACTACACAAAAAGATTTATAAACGAAAGTCCATTAATTTTATTTACAAGTGAGCGAGTTGCTTAACTGTGACTTGTGATTGACGACAAAGCAAACACGTACTATAAATTGTATGTAACTCTAGGCAAAAAATTAATTCACGTTGATCCTGCGTGAGATTTCCGCTAGAGAGGTTAGATTAAGCCATGAAAGTGAGTTGGACTTGTTTCAACCGCAGAAGGCTGAGTAACACGTCATTAATCTGCCTTATGGTTTTTAATAATCTTGGGAAACTGAGTGTAAAAAAAATAGTTATCGCAAACTGGAATGTTACGATAATGAACATAAGATGAGATGGCGCCCGATTAGATTGTTGGTGAGGTAACGGCTCACCAAGTCTTTGATCGGTAGGGGTTGTGAGAGCAATGACCTCCAGAAGGACACTGAGATAAGGGTCCTAGCCCTAAGGGGTGCAGCAGGCGCGAAAACTCTACAATGCACGCAAGTGTGATAGGGTGACCTCTCGTGCTTATCGAAAGATAGGCTTTTGTCAAGCTTAGTGCGCTTGACGAATAAGTGGTGGGCAAGACCGGTGCCAGCAGCCGCGGTAATACCGGCGCCACAAGTGGAGATCGCGATTATTGGGTCTAAAGTGTTCGTAGCTGGTTTGTTAAGTCTCTTGTGAAAGTTCTATGGCCTAACCTAGAAATTGCAAGAGATACTGGCAATCTTGAGACCGGAAGAGGTGTGAGGTATTGTTTGGGTAGCGGTAAAATGTTATAATCCTTACAAGACCAACTAAGGCGAAGGCATCACACTTGGACGGATCTGACAGTGAGGAACGAGAGCTGGGGGAGCGAACCGGATTAGATACCCGGGTAGTCCTAGCTGTAAACTCTGCGGGTTAGGATTTGCTAAATCTACGAGATTTAGCAGGTTCGTAGCGAAGGCGTTAAACCCGCCACCTGGGAAGTACAGCCGCAAGGCCGAAACTTAAAGGAATTGCCGGGGGAGTACTACAAGGGGTGCGGCGTGCGGTTTAATTGGATTATACACCGAGCAACTTACCAGGGGCGACAGCCCAATGAAGGTCAGATTAAAGGTTTTACCTAAGACGCTGAGAGGTGCTGCATGGCCGCCGTCAGCTCGTGCTGTAAGGTGTCCTCTTAAGTGAGGAAACGAGCAAGACCTATTCCTACAATTGCAACTATGGTCTACATAGGCACATTGTAGGGACTGCCATGGAAACATGGAGGAAGGTGTAGGCTACGGTAGGTCTGTATAGCCCGAATCTCCTGGGCTACACGCGCGCAACAATGGTCGGGACAATGTGTTGCAACTCCGAAAGGGGAAGCTAATCACCAAACCCGATCTTAGTTTAGATTGAGGTTTGTAACTCAACCTCATGACACTGGAATCCCTAGTAACCGGACGTTATCAGCGTCCGGTGAATATGTCCATTCTCCTTGGACACACTGCCCGTCAAACCAACCAAGTAGGGTTGAGACGAGGTGCCTTTCTTTGAAGGTATCAAGTCTAAGCTCTGTGAGGGGGGTTAAGTCGTCACAAGGTATCCGTAGGGGAACCTGCGGATGGATCACCTCCTTTTTTAAAATAAAACAAACTACAAATTAATTTCTACTAACAATAAATAATAACTTAATAAGATTTGATTCTATTTTATACATGAAATTTAAATTATTCAAATCTGAACCTGCGGTATGAATTTTTCACTTCAGTGACAAATTTGTTCATTAATTTGGAACAAATTAAAGACAGATCAAGCTCCTTTTTTAAAATGAAAACAACAAAATATTACTTCTAAATAAATACAATTATTAAATAATGCGATTATTATATCGAATATTCTATTGTCTATCTATAAATGGATTGCTTTTTTAAAAGTTTCATAATAAAATATATAAACAAGTAATTAGGATTAATACTTATGAATACAAAGATTAAAGTAGAATTTAAGGGAGAAACTATTGAAGGAATTTTAATATCTGAATCTAGTGATATTGTTTCAATAAAACTTGATTCAGGATATAATGCTAATCTTAAAAAATCATCTATTAAAGAGATTTCTAGAAAGAATTTAAATAATTTAAATAAAAATTCTATTGTTTCAAAAAAGTCAATAAAAAAAGAAAAATTGCCTAAAATAACAATTATACATACTGGTGGGACAATCGCATCTAAAGTTGATTATTCTACGGGGGCTGTTTCTTCAAAGTTCACACCAGAAGAACTTTTGTCACTTTATCCAGAATTAAATCAAATAGCAGAGATATCTCCTAAAATGATAGGAAATTTGTTTTCTGAAGATATGAGATTTGCACATTATAATTTGATGCTTACAGAGATTAAAAAAGCTATTGAAAATCAGTCTATTGGTGTTATAATTTCACATGGGACAGATACAATGCATTACACTTCTGCTGCCCTTGAGTATGCTGTTAAAAATTTACCAATACCAATATTGTTAGTTGGCGCACAGAGATCTTCAGATAGAGCATCATCAGATGCATATTCAAATTTGGTTACAGCAGTGAATTTTATCATAGAAAACTCTAAGAAATTAAATTCATATAAGAGAGTTGGAATCTGTATGCATAATTCAATTTCTGATAATTCCTTTGCTATATTTGATGGAATAAATGTGAAAAAGATGCATTCATCAAGAAGAGATGCTTTTAAACAGATAAATTTCTTGCCTTTTGCAGAAATTGAGAATGGTAAAATAAAAATTTTAAGAAATGAGCTCTTATCTAAAAATGTTGATAAAAATTTTTCTTATATTAAATATAATGAAAATCTTAAAATTGGTTTTCTAAAAGCACATCCTAACTTGTTTCCCGAAGAAATAAATTGTCTTTCTTTTTATGATGCAGTAATTATTGAAGGGACAGGCCTTGGGCATTTGGGAATTAATGAAGTTGATTCAAATACAAAAATTCATTCTGAAAATTATGAAGCTTTAAAGAAACTTGCAAAAAAAACCAAGTTAATTATGGGTGTACAGACTGTTTATGGGCAAACAAATATGAATGTTTACAGCTCAGGTAGGCATATTATAAAAGCCGGTGTTTTTGGAAATTTAATGGAATTAAATACCGAGACTTTATTTATAAGAGCAGCTTATTGTCTATCACAAAAAGATTGTTCTTTTGAGGAGTGTTGGGTAAAAAATTTAGAGAATTAGTTAAAACTTATTAACTCTAACTACTCTTTAGAGATAAATTTATATATTTTGAAATTATTTTAATTTATATGTATTTAAAACAAAAATAAAAAAATATTTCCTGTGAATATAGGAAATTAGCATCTTTAACTCATGATGATGACTATTTTTTAAAATTGAATAATGAGTTGAAAAATGAAAATGTTTTTTATGGACATAATAAAGATGTTGTAAGATTCTTTAATCAGCCTTTGTTTTTTGGGGATAAAGTATCAAAATATCTTCAGAGTCTGGTGGATGATACTAATTTTTTATTCAATCAATCATATTCTATAATAAATAGAGATAGTTCTTATTTGAAGTTTTTGGGGATTTCTCCAGAAATTATTGATTTGTCTAGGGATATTAATCCTGTTTCAATTTTTAGAATTGATGGGACTATATTAAAAGAGTCAAAAAAATTAATGTTTTTGGAATTTAATGCTAATAATCCTGGTGGGTTATACAATTCTGATAATCTTGAAAAAATATTGCTTGAAAATGACCCAGCAATTAAGGGGTTGGAAGATAGGTATATAATTAAAAATTATAGAAGAATGGACGCTTTCTGCGATATGATAATTTCAGGTTATAACCAATTTAAATTTAGGACTGGAAAGGATTTAGGCAATTTACTTTTGATACTTGGAAATAATAAAGAACCATCTATCGCATATGAACAGGTATCTAATTCACTGGAAAAAAAAGGATTTGAAGTTGCTTTTTCTAACTACGATGACAGGAATCTAATTTATGATGGTAGTTCGGTTTTTTTCAATGGAAAAAAAGTTGCAATTATTAATAGAAGAGTTGAAAGTAAGGAGAGTTTTAGTAATTTGAAACATATTTCTAAAGCTTCCTTTAAAGATGATGTTTTCATTATGAATAAATTTGCATCTTCAATTTTTGGCATGAAGAAATTTTTTTTGTTGCTTCAAGATCCTGATTTTCAATCAAAATTGAGTAAAAATTCTGTAGATTTTATTAAGGAATATATACCTCAAACATTTGATTTTAATGACTTGGAATCTGTTTCAACTAAATATTTAATGGAGAATAGAGATAAATATGTAATTAAGCTCAATAATAGTGAACAGGGTGTTGGAGTTTTTGTTGGAAAAAATTATTCTTCTCTAGAATGGAAAAGTTTGATTCGACAGTTTAAGAAAAATCAGAATCGACTTAAAAATTCAACAATTATTGTTCAAGAATTTTTAGATATGACAAAAATTAATTCAAGAGAATATGATTATAATCTATTGTCAATAAACGGTGTATTTATGCCTTTTGCAAGAGTAGCTAAGGGGGAAAATATGAAAACAAATATTGCACAGGGAGGTCAATATATACCTTGTTTTAGTTTTTTTAAGAGTTAACTAATTTTTTTAGAATTCAAGTAAATAACGGATTTAAAAGGTGTTTCGCAAATATCTACTAACCTTATTTTTAAATCCTTTGTTGAGTGCACGAACCGGGATTCGAACCCAGATCACCGGCTTGGAAGGCCGGGATTCTAGCCGTTGAACTATTCGTGCAACTATGTAATAGAAAGTGTAATTGCTTTATAAATATTTTTGTTTTTAAATATTTAGTTTAAATTAGTTTTATAAAAACTATAATTTTACTTTATTTTATGATTCAAAATAATAAAGATAATAATAAGTTTTACATTACAACTCCTATTTATTATGCGAGTGGTAATTTGCATCTTGGACATGCTTACACTTCAATAGCATGTGATGTTTTGGCAAGATGGAATAGGAACATAGGAAAATCAGTTTTTTTTATGACAGGTAGCGATGAACATGGACAAAAAGTTGCAAAAAAAGCAGAAGAAGCAAAATTAAAGCCTAAGGAGTATACTGATAAGATTGTTTCAGGATTTAAAGACACTATGAATAAACTCAATATTGATTATGATTATTTTATTAGAACTACTGATGAACATCATAAAAAATTTGTTCAAAAAATGCTTCAAAAGTCTTATGATAATGGTGATATTTTTAAAGCAAAGTATGAAGGTTTGTATTGTGTTGATTGTGAACAATATTACAAAGAAGATGAACTTATAGATGGAAAGATATGTCATATACATAAAAAGGAAGTTGAGAAAATGTCTGAAGACAATTATTTTTTTGCCCTTTCAAAATATCAAGAGAAACTATTAAACTTTTATGAAGAAAATCCTAATTTTTTATCACCTAAAACAAAATCTCAAGAAATAATAAACAGAGTTAAAAATGGGTTGCTTGATATAAGTGTATCAAGAAGCAAAAAAAGTTTAACTTGGGGAATTGATATTCCTTTTGATAATGAACATGTAACATATGTTTGGTTTGATGCTCTTTTTAATTATGTTTCTGGTCTTGAAGTAAATAAAAAAATGGATTTTTGGCCTGCAGATGTCCATGTAGTAGGAAAAGATATAATGTGGTTTCATAAGGTCTTTTGGCCTGCTTTCTTGATGAGTTGTGGTTATGAGATGCCTAAAAAAGTTTTTGCACATGGTTGGTGGACTGTTGATGGTGAAAAAATGGGTAAATCTATGGGAAATGTAATAGACCCTGTTGAAATGTGTGAAAAATATGGCTCAGACCAATTCAGATATTTTCTTCTTGGTGTTGGAACTTTTGGAGATGATGTTGATTTTTCATTTGAAAAGTTTGCTGAAAAAATAAATAATGAATTAAACAATGATTTTGGAAATCTGGTTTCAAGAGTTCATGCTATGACACAAAAATATTTTGATTCTAAAATACCTTTTACAGATAAATTAACTCAAGATGAATTGGATTTAATTGAGAAGACAAAGATATATGATGAATTTAATTCTAATATGCAGGAGTTAAAATTTAATCATGCAATTGAAACTTTGCTTAATTCCATAAGGGAAACAAATGCTTACATAAACAAAGTAGCACCTTGGAAAATTGAGGATAAAGAAAGACTTAAGGCCGTAATTTCAACTCTGGCATATTGTGTTAGAGCTTTTGCTGAATATTTTGATTGTTTTATGCCAAAGGCTTCAGAAAAGATAAGGATTCAATACAATTTTAAAAAAGAAAATCCACTTTTAATTGAGAGATTTAAGAAGGAACATATAATTGGTGAAAAGAATAATATATTTGAAAAAATCAAAATTGAAAAATCTTCAAAAGATAATTTAGAGGAAGAAAAAGTAAGAGAAGGATTTTCTAAATTGAATTTGAAGGTTGGTAAAATAGTTGAAATTGACAATCACAAAGAAGCTGAAAAACTTTTTGTTGAAAAAATTGATATGGGTAATGGAGAAGTAAGACAGATAGTTTCAGGTCTAAAGGATTTTTATAAAAAAGAGGAGTTACTTGGAAAAAAAGTTATTGTTGTTTACAATTTGAAACCCGCAAAACTTAGGGGAGAGATTTCTCAGGGGATGATACTTGTTTCTGAAAAAGAAGATGGCACAGATGTTGGAATTTTAACTTCTGATGCTGATGTTGGGACAAATTTACAGATATCTAAAGACTGTGTTGCTGATAATACTAATCAAATTAAAGTTGATGAATTTTTTAAAATAAAAATGAATTCAGATGGTAAGAAGTTATTTTATGATGGGAAAGAAATTTTTGCTGGAAAACATAAAATAATAATTGATAGAAACATTAAAGGAAATGTTTGTTAACTATATAGTTTAGCTTAAATAAATTATTAGCCAAGCCATTGTGAGGCCGTGAGTTATGTTTCCTAAAAGAAATAATAATATTGCTCTTTTGAAACTATAATTTCCTATTGCAAGTGTACTAGATAGTATGTCTTTTGGAAGTGGAGAAAATGAAACATATATGTATATGAACATGGAAGTAAATTTTTTTGAATGGCTTTGAAGCCAATGGGTAAATTTTTCTATTTTTTCTTTGTATTTAGTTTTTATTGCAACTTCTCTTCCTTTGTATCCCAAATAAAAAAAAGCACTATCTCCTATTGTAAGTCCAATTCCTCCGATTATTGCAAGAAGAATAGGGTTTGCACCACCTAGTATAAATGTTATGAATAAAGCATAAAATGATGTTGATGTGATTGCTGAAACTCCACCTATTACAGCGACAATGAAGATAATTATATAAGTATTTTCGACCCCTATTAGATTAACTATTTTTTCAGGGCCTATTTTATAAAGTGTTAAAATTAGGGAAAATAAAATAGTTACAAATAGAATAAAAAGTATTAATCTTTTTTTTTTCAT
>SKGP01000003.1 GCA_007117405.1 Candidatus Woesearchaeota archaeon
AAAGTATTATCAGAGTTAACATTTAAACTTCCTGATTTTACTGAGGATTTCCCAGATCTATCTCTTAATGAAATCTCATAACTATGAACCCCAGTTGCCAAATTTGAAATATTAACTATGAAAAAATTTCCAGATATTTCTATATCTTCAGGATTAAAATTTAGATTTCCAATTCTAACATTAATGGATGTGAAATCTATTCCTGTGTCATCTGTTGCTTCAAAAATAAATTGTTGTCCTTCGGATATTCTTTCAGGTGTTAACACATTTATAACTGGTTCTAATACATCTCTATATACAATATAAGAAAGAATCTCTGAATTATGCCCAACAAGAGAAATATAATTTTTCCCTTCATTAAGATTCTGAATTATAAAATCAAAATTGCCATTTTGTGATGTTTGTGCTGTTATATATTTACCATTTAAATAAACATTAAATGGCAAATCAAAATTTGTACTACCTTGGAATCTAACATTTGCATCTGAGACAACCTTATTAAAATTCACTTCCTCAAACATAAAATTAAAATTTGAAAATATAACTGTTATCTCTCTTCTGTTATTATTATCTGATTTTACAACTATGTCATTTCTTCCTTCATTAAGAAGAACAAAACCTCCAAACCTTGTTCCATCGAAAACTGCCCTTTGGCCATTTATGTAAATCAAATCACCTCTGCTTCCAGATGCTGTTCCAAAAACATAGAAATTTCTTTTAGATGTTACAAAAACTCCATTGCTAAATATTGTTCTCCCGTTAATAGATGAGATTTCACTGCTAGATGCAATTTGTATGTTAGATGCATCATTCCCAGTTGATTTAAAATCTCCATTTGACATTATAACTCTCTCAACAGGAGCAGATTTTACTCCTTGAGAATTTTCTGCATAAAATCTCGCATAATTAATTCCATTCTGCAAAGAAGCTAATGTTAATTGAAATTTTCCTTCATTATCTGATACTGCTTCAAAAGAACTTGAACCTACAGTTGCAATAACTTTAGTATTTCCAATTAGAGTCTCACCGCTCACTAATACATTACTTGAAGTAGTATTAATTTTAATAGGAACCTTTGGTGGAATAGGAACTGTATTGTCAAAGATAAATTCAAATTCTGTTGTATTTTTTTGATTTGCCTTATTTACAGTTTCAATTGATAGTACATAAACTCCAGGTTCAATTAAAGGATTAATGTTACGAACAACATTCCCTTCAATCTCAAGTCTTAATTTATTAGAAGGGTTTTCTTTATTATATATTTGTGCAGAATAGGTATCAATCATATTTGAAGGTGCAAAATTGAGATTAAAGCTATTAAAAGAAGAAGCTGTTCTTTCACAATTTTGAGAATAATCAAAATTGCATTCCAATGCGTATATACTTGAAACTGAAAATACGAATAAAAGGCCCAAAAGTATTTTTTTAATTAACATAAGAATAAATTATAAATCCAGAATAAAAACATTGTTTATTATACAAAAGTAGTAAAATATGAAATTTAATGAATGTATAACGACTTTGTTTTTAAAACTTTTTTGATTTCTTCAAAAAGCTCACCTGATAAATTAACAGATTTAAATAGTGTACTATCATTTAATTCTTCTCTTTTAATCTTTGAATTTCTAAATTTACCTTCTGAAAATTCATATATTTTTTCAACAGAAATATCATTCAAATAAGTGGAAGAGTTATAAGAAAATAATTCACAAATCTTAGAATCATCATATTTTAAAATTATTTTTTTCCTATTAACATCATTTATCAAACTTGAATCTCTTAACTCTTTTATTTCAGACAAAACATTTCTTATCTCTTTTAAAACCTTATTTACTTCAGTGGTTGTAATTTTACCTTTTTCATAATCTTTCATTGCCTTTTTTATATTTGAAAATGAACTTTTTACAAATTCAGGAACTTTTCCTTCCAGTATATATTCCTTTTCAAATTTTTCAAAAAGAGATTTTTCAGGACTACTTGAAAAACCCGGCAGAGTTTTTATTTGATTTAAAAGCTCATTATATGAAGAAAGTATTGAATCTTTAGTTTTTTCTTCAGTTATTTGTTCAAACATTTTTTTGATATTTTTTAAAAATTCTTCGGAATCTTTAATTTTTTTATCTAAATCTTTTCCTGAAAGTTTAAAATCCTTATTATGTTCAATATCTTTAAACATTTTAACTGTACTTTCAAGTATTTCAACATCTTTTGGAGAAACTGATTTTTCTTTTGCAAGCAAAACCTCTTTAAACATCCTAACAGTTTCTTTTGGAGTTGTTGGATTGTATCCTTTGAGCATTAAAATTGCCTGAGAAGGATTTAAAACCGCATAATATATATCGTTTACAGCAACATCGAGAAAAACTTTCTTAGCTCTTTCAAGCAACTGAGTTCCTGCATTCATATGCATATCAATTGCCTCAGCAGAAGGCCTTATTTTCCCGAGTTTCAAAAGCTCTTTCCAAGCACTGTAAATTCCTCTATCATAAAAAGGAACACCATCTCTTAAGAAAGTAAACATTACAGGGTGTGCATCTTTAAGTGCATCCCAAAAATCAGTTAACAGATATACTTGAATATGAATTTGAATACCCGTTAGGGCTGCAACTTCTCTTGACATCTGCCAGATTATTTTTGTAAGTTGGTCTTTAACTTGCATTCTAGGCATCTTTTTAACATCAGTGTCATCAATAACTACAAAAACATCAAAATCATTTGACTTTTCTCCCCTAAGCCATGAACCTGCTCCGGCATAAACAACAACATATTTTTCAAATTTTTGTAAAAGCATATTTCTATGTATATCTATTGTCTTTAATGCAGAGATAAATCCTCTAGGGTCTTCATAAATAAAAGAGGAACCTAATTTTTTAAGATCATCATATATTGAATCAAAACAATCTTCTCTAAGCATTGTTATGCTGGAACCAAAAAATTTAATATTTTTATTTTTTTTAAAGTAATATTCAAAATACTCTTGTCCATATTCGTCTTTTTTCTTTTCTTCACTTAGAAATTTTTCAAAATCTTCACCTAAAAGTA
>SKGP01000053.1 GCA_007117405.1 Candidatus Woesearchaeota archaeon
GGTTTTGAAGATTTGGATTTGATTTCATTTTCTCAAGGACCAGGAATAGGAAATTCTCTTAAGATAGGAGCCCTTGTTGCAAAAACTCTTTCAGTTAAATATAGAATTCCAATTGTGGGTGTTAATCATATAAAAGCTCATCTTGAAATAGGTAAAATGTTTACTGGATTTGAAGATCCTATGTTTTTGTATGTCTCTGGAGTTAATACCCAGGTTATTGCAAAGGATGAGTCGGGTAGATACAAAATTTATGGTGAAACTGAGGATATTGGCCTTGGAAATTTGTTTGATAGTTTTGCAAGGCTTGCGGGACTTGATTTTCCAGGAGGCCCTATTATTGAAAAATTAGCTTTAAAATCTAAAAATTATATTGAACTTCCATACACGATAAAAGGAATGAATGTGTCTTTGGCAGGAATATATTCAAATTTAAAAGGGAAATATGAGAAAGGCATTGATATTAATGATTTGTGTTATTCTCTTCAGGAGACTTCTTTTGCTATGCTTATGGAAATATGTGAAAGAGCAATGGCTTATACCAGAAAAAAAGAGTTTATAATTGTTGGTGGTGTTGCATCAAACAAGAGATTAACACAGATGGCAAAAGAAATGTGTAAGGTTAGGGGTGCAATTTATGATAGTTTTCCTATGGAGTTTTGCATGGACAATGGTGCGATGATTGCTTGGGAAGGATATATGATGAAAGATAGAGCAAAAGAAAATGATATTTCGGGTCTAAAACCTTTACCTTATATTAACATTGAAAGTGAAATCTAAATTATATTTGTTTAGTACATATAAAAATTTATAAATTCATTAAATTAGATTAACTTTATGGATGTAATTTATATATTTGCAATAATTGCAGGGATTACTTTTTTAGGCTTTATTGCAGAGATAATTTTCAAAAGAACAAACATACCGGATGTTTTAATTTTGATGGGTGTTGGAATATTGCTTAGTTTTGGTTTTAGCATAGTTTCTGCGGATAGTTTCGGAGAAGGTGCTAAGTTGTTTACAACTTTTGCTTTGATATTTATTTTGTTTCAGGGTGCACTTAGTATTGATTTTAAGAACCTTTTTAGTTCTCTTCCAAAAACTTTGTCTTTAACTGTTTTAAGTTTCATTTTAACTGTTACATTTGTTTCTGGAGTTTCTTATCTTATTTATGGAGATATACTTATTTCTCTTTTAATTGGAATGGTTCTCGGAGGTACTTCCTCTGCCGTTGTGATTCCAATGGTTAATAATCTGGAAATATCTGAAAAGAATAGATTGGTATTAACTTTGGAGTCTGCAATTTCAGATGTTTTGGTAATTGTTGGTGCCCTTACAATTCTTCAAATCATGGAAACTGGAAGTGTTGAGGCAAGTAATATTTTTCAGACAATACTAACTTCTTTTTCTTTAGCAATTGTGGTAGGAGTTATAATTGGAATAATATGGATTGTACTTCTTCATAAATTTGACCTTCTTGCAAAAACCCATGTTGTAACTATTGCTTTAGTTATTGGAATTTATTCTTTTGTTGAAAGTCCATTTGTTGAGGCAAGTGGGGCAATTGCAGCACTGGCATTTGGTCTTATGCTTGGAAATTCAAGAACAATACTTTTATTGACTAATGGGAAAAAAAGTAGGAGAAGATTACTTGAAGGAGAGGTTGAACCAGAATCTAGAGTTATAAGGAGCGTTTTGTCTGGAAATGCTAAGAGTTTTTATTCTGAGATCTCATTTTTTGTGAAAATTTTCTTTTTTGTGTATTTGGGTATTTTAATGGATTTTTCAAATCCATGGCTTTTTGTTTATGCAGTATTTATAACATTGGCAGCATTTTTAGTAAGGCCATATGCGGTTAAGTTTGTATATAGAAAGGATAGGACATTTGATGATTTGAATAGGACTATTCTTGAAATAATGATTCCAAAAGGACTTGCGGCAGCGGTAATTGCTGGGCTTGCAGTTCAAAGTGGCCTTCTTGGAGATGTTGCAGGAGAATTTGTGAGTTTGATACTTTCAGTTGTATTACTTAGTATTGTATTTACTTCAGTATTAGTATTTTTGGCAGATAAAGGATGGTTTAAAGGTTTCTTGCCTTTTTTGTATACTAATGGAAATGGCAAAAAAAAATGAACGTTTCAAAATCATTTTTAAATCTTAAAAAGAATACATTAGAAAAACTTGACAAATCACCAAAAGGAAGTATTGATGAAAGGATAATTAATCTTTGTAATATAGTGAATTTGAGAAAGGATATGTTTACTCTTTCAACTTGTTCTGGTAGAGTTTGTGTTCTTGAAAAGAGCAAAGGAAAAAAGGATGCTAGATGGCTTTACACTACTCATCATTTTGCAGATTTAAATGATATTTGGAAAGTATTATCTAATTATTCTGGAAATAAATTTATTGAATTTAGGCAGGAGAGTTCTATAATTCATGTTGCAGCAGCTGACATTGATGTTGCAAAAAAGATAATGCATGCAGGAAAGATGGCTAGTTTTAATATTGTTGGGATAATTGGGATTTCAAGCAAGGTTACTGTTGAACTTATATGTGATGTTCAGTTGCTTGCACCAGTTTATGATAAAGGAGAACTTTTGGTTGATAAAAATTATGTTTCGTATTTAGTTGAAAAAGCAAATCAAAATCAGAAAATTTCTTGGAGTTCAATTGAAAAACTTGAAAAAAATATAAAAGAATTTGATTTAAATTAAGTTTACAAGGAACATTACAAATCCGAAGGCAATTAATGTAAATATTATTGCAAGAGCTAGTGTAATTAGTATTAGTACAAATATTCCCCAAATCATTACAACTGTGTGTATGTCTTCATCAATAAATTTGTGCTTGTTTTTTGATAGGACTCCAACTATTGCTATTATTATCCAAAATACAAGATTAAAGACACCAAAAATCCAACCAGCAATATAGGGGACCCATTTAATTCCATTAATAGGAAATTTGTTTTCAGAGGTTACTTTTTTTTTCTTTTTTTCGTTTTCCATAAGAATAATTTATTGTATTTAATAGTTAATAA
>SKGP01000058.1 GCA_007117405.1 Candidatus Woesearchaeota archaeon
ACTTTGATGAGTATTTAGAACATTTTAATTTTCTCAATCAACAGGAGATGGGAAAGAATTCTATTTTGAAAAAATCTTATCTTATTTCTAGATTTAATTTCAAAAAGAATTTTTTTGGACTCCCAGAATATTTTGAAGTAGAAAATAGAGTAAATCCATGTATGGCTGAAATTGCATTTAAGGATGATAGGGAGGAGTTATTTAAATTTATACACGATATTTTCATATCTTATATTGATTACCATGTGAGAGAGAACTCGCTCACTTTTTCTTTAGTTTCAATGTTTGCATTTTTGATTTTGTATAGTGATGAAAATGTTAGAAAACAGAATTTATTTGATTATGTGATGGTTGATGAGTTTCAAGATACAAATGAAATGCAGTTTATGCTTATTTTGCTTTTGCTTAAAAAGAGTAATCTTTTTGCTGTTGGAGATTGGAAGCAAGGAATTTATGGGTTTAGGAATACAACAATTGAAAATATTACAGAATTTGAAAGTAAGATAAAATACTATAAAAATAAACTTAATATTGATAGAAATAGAGTTGGTATTGATGTTTCAAAGGTTTTAAATATTGATTTTGATGTTAATTATAGAAGTTCTCAAAAGATTTTGTCTTTTTCTGAGAGTTCTTTAATTGCCAATGGAAAAAAGGATGAACAATTTGATATAGATAGCATAGTTAGCAAGATTGTTTCTCTTAAAAGTAACTTTGAATATGATGATTTTTCTGAGATTGATTTTTTGCAGACAAAAGATAGGGAATCTGAGATAGATTCAATATTGGAAAAAATATTGCAGATAGTTGGGAAGAAGAAAATTAGACATTTTGATGAGAAATTAGGTGAGTATCAGGAAAGACTTGCTGAGTTTAAAGATATAGCAGTACTTTCAAGGACTAGAACATTTGGAATTGATGTACAAAAAAGAGCCCACGAACTTAATATTCCCGCGGTTTATGAGGGTGGTATTAAGCTTTTTGAAGAGGAAGAGGCTGTAATTATATTGGCATGGCTTAAGCTTTTGCTTTACAAAGATAGGCGAGATGCATGGATTCCAATACTTGAAAAGGAGAATTATTCTTATCTTGAAATAATGCATATATTGGAAACAAAAGAGTATCCTGTTTCAATACTTGAATTTAGAGCTCATTTGCTAAAAAATAGAAAAATAATAAATTATATTGTTGATGAGATTTTAAAAAGATATGATTATTTAGGGCCTAAGGCGAATTCTCTAATAAAGATTTTAGATGAAATCTTTCATTCTACTATGATGTCTATTTCTGATTTAATTATTTTTATTGAGGAAAATATTGAGAATGGAGAAACATACAATATTGAGATAACGGGGAATGAAAATTCTGTAAAAATTCAGACAATTCATGCTGCAAAGGGACTTGAATATCCTATTGTTTTTATTGTTAATTGCAATGATAAAAATTTTCCTTCTTCGGTTCCAAATATTTCCTCTTTTATTTATCATGAAATGATAGGACTTAGACTTAAGAAGATTTTTTTAGATGAGAAAGATTTTTTGTTTGACAATTGGAAAAGTTCTCTTTTGGGTATTGATTTGTTTTCGGATATGGATGAGGAAAGAAGACTTTTATATGTTGCTATAACAAGGGCAATGAACTCAGTTTATTTCACAGCTCATAAACCCTCGGAGTTTTTTAAATTTCTCTGTAATGAAAATCCTACTATTATAGAAGATATTAATCTTAACAAATTAGAATCTTATCGGGATTTTCAAGAGTCATCTATTGATATCAAGGGTAATTATACATCTAAAAACAGAGTTATTGGGGTTCATGATTTAATGAGTTTTAAAAATGGTCATAAGGGTAGGGGTATTGAGTTTGGTTCTACAATTCATAAAATGATATTTAGGCATGTTAATTATCTTAAAATTAGCAATATTGATGGTATATTTAGGAAGGATTTTGAGAATGCATGTAGGTTTATTGAGACTGAGCTTAGGGGAGGAAAGCTTTCTGCTGAAATAGAATGCCAGCTTCCAGTTGATGGTACACTTGTGCGGGGAGTTATAGACCTTATCTGCGAGTTTGATGATAGATTTGTGATTGTAGATTGGAAAACTGACATTTCAAAGGAAAATTTAATAGAATATACAAAGCAACTTTCGGCATATTATCATGTTGTGAAGGCAGTTTATCCTGACAAAAGTGTTGAGTGTAAAATATTCTGGACATATTCTGGAGATTCAGATTCAATTATCCCAATCGATATTAAAAAACTAGTGAATTGATTTTCTATAATATTAAAAAGAAATATTTATAATCAATATTTTACTATTGTTTAGTTATATGGTAGAATTAATTGAAATAAATGGGAGAGAAGAAGTTGAATTAGCATTGAGAGAAGGAGTACTCTCTTTTCCAGAAATGTTACAATATAAAAAGGAAAATCCAAGAGGAATGACTAGGAAGTTATTTTTAACAAGCACTTTAGGTTTTATTGGAACAAATCCTAGGGGAAGCAATTTAAGATGTCAGCTTTATTGGGGGGAGAAATTACCAATTGAAACTGGAAGTCCAATTATTGCTGCAAAAGATAATATTGAGAGAATATTAGAAAGCACAAATAATTATGGGACTCGAGTATTAACTAGGGATGAAGTTAGAGAATTTTTACAAGATGTTGATAGGCATAGCAAATATGAACCGGAACAAGAAATGGAAAATTCTCATAAACACTTTTCTAGAGAGTATTTGGATAAACATAGATTAGGATATCCTGAAATGAGTGCTATTAGTGGGGAAGGAAGGAATCCTGAAACCAAAGGTAGATTTTTATTAGAACATTTTAGATATTTACCAAGAGATCTTGCAAAGTTTGCAGAAGTTTATAGGTCCTATACTAAAAGAAAAGAAAATGGACAGTATTGGAAATTTCCTAAAGACCAATTATTTCATGTGGGAGTGATTTACAAAACAGACGGTAAACCAAAGGTAAGGCCTCATGCTAAAAATATAGACCCTTCAAAAT
>SKGP01000013.1 GCA_007117405.1 Candidatus Woesearchaeota archaeon
CTAAAATTCTATTCATATCAGAAAAAATTATTTCATCCGATAAATATCTCTTCTCAGTATAGAATTCTCTGTAAAATTCAAATTTATATAATAAAAGTGCTATTGAAATTAGAAAAAAGAAAAATAATATAATCAAATTTAAAATAAAATTAAATTTTATATCTTCCATTTTAGAAATACTTTCTTCCCTATTCTGTTCTATTTCATTATTTAGATTATCAATAACAAGATTTACTCTTTTTTCATACTCTTCTAAAAGTCCAATAAGTTCCTTTTCCAACTCTCCATTATAATTTTCATATAACAATCTGTTTACATCAACTATTCTTTCTCTTAAAATCTCAAGAGAATAATATTCATCTATAGTTGAAGCAAGTTTTAAAGGAGTAAAAAGTTTATTATCTCTAAGATTAAGCAAATCTTCGATGATTGTTGTTTCGGATAAATCATGTCCATTGGTAAGGTTGAAAAAATCATTTGTACCTAATGAATCCCTAAGCAAAAGTTCTCTGTATAGCAATATATTTTCATTTTGAATTTTATTTACAATATTTTGAAGAGCATTAAACTCTGCATTTATATTTTCATTAAAATCATTCAAAGAAGAAGTGTGGCTAGAATACATATAAATTAAAATAATAGAATAAATCAAAACCAAAAAAAATACTATAAAAATTATAGAGACTTTCTTCTTCATAATAAAAACAAAACTTCGATTAAATATAAAACTTAGTGTTATAGTTTATACTCTCTTTCAAAGAAGTTTTTTAAATATTTTGCCCTAAGTTTTCCTATACCTTCACACTCCAAAAGCTGTTTTTCAGAAGCATTTACAAACTCCTTAACTGTTTTAAAATGTTCCAATATAGACTTTGCAGAAACAACATTAACCTTTGGAATCGAAGAAACAAACTTCTCAAGTTCCTCATTTTCAGAATGGCCACCTTTATCTGAAACCAACGAAATATCCCTCTTTTTTCTATACACTCTTCTTGAAATAGTGAGTATCATCTGGGCAGTTTCACTAATGGAATTTGTAAATATTATAGGAACTCTAAGGTCAACTGCTATTGCAGAAATTGAAGCCCTAATAACATTTTGATGAACATTTCTTAAAGAATATATATCTTCTTCTCCTTCAAGTATTAAAATAGGTCTTCTATAATTTTTAGCCAAAGAAATAACCTGGGAAAAAATTCTTTTATCTATTATTGAATTTACAAAATCTATTTTTGCTTTTCTCTCAATAGCTATTTCCTCAGAAATTACAATATCTCCAACATCTAACTTTTTAGATATTACATTAATTTCATCAATCCTATAAAGTTCTTTTATTAAATCAGTATTTTCTCTATTATCAATATATATATTCATTTTTGATAAATCTACATTTTTTTCTAAACTTTCTTTTAAATTATCACTATCAGTATTAGAAGATTTTATGAATTTTGATAAATCTATTTTATCCTTTGAACTTTGAGATGAATCAGAAATTTCATTTTTTATCTCATCAAGGACTTTATACATTCTTCTCTCTTTTGCTGTTGCAACATACCTTGTAACAACATCCTGTGTTTTATCAGTAACTAAAATTATACCCTTACCCTCATTAAATCTTCCAGTTCTCCCTATTCTCTGTATTGAACGAATTGCACTTGGAATTGGTTCGTAAAATATTACCATATCAACTTTTGGAATATCAAGCCCCTCCTCACCAACACTAGTTGAAACTAATATATTATATTCACCATTTCTAAAATCTTCAAGCATTTTTTTCTGATCTTTTTGTGAAAGACCAGCTCCCTCTGATTTTTTTGCCTGCCCCACAAATAATGCAGGTCTTATCTCTTTAATTGAAGAAAGCTCATTTACAATTATATTTGCAGAATCCCTATATTGATTGAAAATAATTATTTTTAATTCTGGATTCTTAAGAAGACTTTTTAATATTATCTCTTTTAGTTTTATCAATTTTGGATGTTTAACACCTCTTTTAACCATCTTAGACAAATCTTCAAATGCTTCCCTAAAATCTATGTCTGTAAGCATATCAGCTGCTGCTTTTGAGTTATCACCTCCTTCTCTAAAAAAATTATAAAAATAAGTGTGTGCTGAACTTACTTGTTGGCTTTCAAAAAGTTCAAGTCCATACTGAAGTTTCATTAATGCTGCTGAAACAGATATAGCCTTCCATACTAAATCATTTGCTTCCCCTTTTCCAATTTTTTGTCTTAAAAATAACTGTAAATCTAAAAGGTCTTTTTTTGAAATTTGATTTATATTTTTTCCAGGAAGAAATCCTTCATCTTTGAGAAATTTTAATCTCTTCGTATAAGTCCTCCTTAACTTTTCACCAACCAAAGAAAACTCTTCTCCAAGTTCAACTTTTACAACCTCTATATCAGTTTTATTTACATAAGGTTTAACATCACTATCTTCTGCTCTTTTAACTTCTATATGGTCAATTCCAAGACTTTTTACAACTGAGTATATTTCTTCCTTTGAAGAGCCAGGAGAAGCTGTAAGAGCCAATAGCTTAGCTGAACTCTTAACAGCATTTTCTGCAATAAAACAATAAGAATAGTTCCCAGATGCCCTGTGCGCCTCATCAAAAATTATAAAACAAAAATCATTAATATCAACTATTTTATTTATAATGTCATTTTCGATAAGTTGTGGTGTTGAAAATACAAAATCAGAATCAATGTAAAGTTTTTCTCTTTTAGCAGGAGATATCACTCCAGTAAATGTTCTAAAAACAAACTCATTTGAATTTTCAAAAAAATTTTCAAAAGATTTTTGCTGCTGTTCAACCAAAGGTTTTGTTGGAGCTAAAAATAAAACCTTCTTTTTTTTTCCACTTTCAATTGACTTGTTAAAATAATAAACAGTAAGCATAAGTGCAACAATAGTTTTACCAAGGCCGGTTGGAAGTATCACAAGAGAGTTCTTTTCCATACAATTTGCAAAGATGGACTGTTGATATACTCTAGGTGAGAAATCCTTTGAA
>SKGP01000016.1 GCA_007117405.1 Candidatus Woesearchaeota archaeon
AAAAAATCTACTAATGGAGAAAATGCATGGGAACTTTATTATGAGGATAAAATTCAAGAAAAAATAAAATTATCGCCGGATATGCAACCTTTAGTTGTAATTGGAGATAAGATTGGACAGACTCAAAGGGGAAATGATATTATAAATCTTGATATTTTCAAAAATATTGATAACTTTTCTCAGAAGGAAAGGGAGATATTAAAAGATTTAAACATAGATTATGAAAATTATGATATATCAACTGTCCAAAGGACTCAAGCATTTTTTACTAATGGTTTTCCTGAGGAATTAAAATCCAAATTTTCTGAAAATGATTTTGAAAAATTAAAGTCTAAAGTTTTAATCACATACGGTGATATACTTAAAAAAAATAATTATCTTCAAGCACAGGCAGATGAAGAGTTTCATAAAAAACTTTTAGATTTTCAAATAAAAACTTTCAAATTACAAAAAGATGATTTGAATTTTAATTATGATGTTTATGAGAATTATTTAGATGATATAAAAAAGATTGAATTAGAAGAAAAAACTCTCGTAAAACAAATAAATCAAGCAAAAAGAAGTGGTAATTTAGAAGAAGCAGCAAAGTTAAGGAAAAAACTAAATGGAGAAAATCGAGAAGATCTTCAGAGAGAATATAATGATTTAATTGAAAAAGCCAATTCGGGTTTAATTAATGGGGAAGAATTTGAAAGAAAAAAAAATGAGATTGAAAATCGTGCTACTTTTGGAGGTGTATCTAGAAAAAAATTAGCTCTAATCAGTGAGATTGGTCAGCTTGAATATCAGAAACTTGAAAATTATAATGAGATGACTTCGCAGATAAATGAGAAGATAAAGCAACTTGAAGACCAGAAAAGAGATGTTAAAGCAGTAACTGATGTAACTTTCGATAAAAATGTTTCTGCCTTAGGCCATCTTGGAATAAAAGCTTTAAGATACCAGTTGGATTTAAAAGTAAAATCAAAGGAGGGAGAAGAAAAAGTAAAGAAGTTTAATGAAGAAATAAGAGAACTTGAAGAAAAATATGAAAATGCTTCAAATTTAGAAAAAAATAATATACATGTACAATTACAGAAAAAAAAATACGAGCTTAGGAATTGGATTGGTGTTAAGGATTATTCGGATATTGATTTAGTTGAAAAGCCTCTTTATCTAGCACCCGAAAATATGCTTCCAGGTATGGGTTCTTTAACTTCACTTGAAGAATACAAGGCTGCAATTAGAATGGGCCAAGAATCATTTGCAAAAAAAATACTTAGTAATGAGAGTGATTACAAAAAACTTAGAGAAGAGTATGAAAGAGAAACAGGTGTTAAAATAAAAAGTCATGAAGATGCAATAAAACTTGCAAAAAGACATCTTTCTGGAACTTTTGATAATGCTCATGCTGGTGTATGGTTAAAACACTTTAAAAGAGAGGAAGGAGAATCTGAAGAGCACAGAATAGAAAGATTCAATCAGTGGCTTAATACTCAGGCAGAAGAGATGGCTAGGGAGGGAATAATAAAGCATGTTCATTTTAATGATACTCAAGCAAAAGATGATGATCATAATTTACTGGGTTCTGGTATTTTAGATTTACATGACATGAGAGAGAGACTTAGGAAAGCAGGGATAAAAGAGCCATTGATTGTTGAAGCTGGGGGTAGAGGAGCTAATAGGAATCTTCAAGTTTTAAATGCTCTGGAAATATTTAATCCTACTCTTTTACCTTCTTCGCCTTATAGATTATCTGGAGAGCAAATGAATATGAATACAACAGTTTCAGATTGGGTAAATGTACAGAGAAACTATAGAGGAAGACCCCAATACTCTCAGTATGGGATGAATTATAATACTTTTAGAGCAGCACCAAGTCAAGGACAACCAAAAGGAGATTGGTCTGGCACAAGCTTTTTGTAAATTTAAGTGGCACACTAAATATATAAATATACATTTACAGTATATTTTTTATGGATATAAGCTTAATATTACTAATAGTTGGATTTGCAGTAGTTGCATTTCTAATTTTCAAGTTCATAAAAAAGATAATTTTTGCAGTTTTAACACTGGTAATACTTGTAATTTTTATTATTGGTGGTGTTTTTGGTCTTGTTTATTTAGATTATAATTATCTTACAAGTCAAGAAGATTTTGATGTTAAAATACTTTATGGTATAGATGATGAGTTGATATTTGGTGCCTCTATTCCAATTAGGGATCAAGAATTTTTAGTTGAAGAGGTAACCGGGATTATGCCTGCTGAGGCATCTGAACTTGAGCCTGAGAATATAAAGAAAAGAGACAATACATTCATCATTGTAATAGATGAGAGTTTATATGAAAGAATTCTTACAAATGACATTTATTACATTGAAGGACTTGAAGATACTGAATATGCGATCTATGATTTGTCTTTAACTAAAGATGAAGTAATTCAAATATTAAATTCAGAAGAAAGTTTAGATTTATTTTTAGACATAATGTATAATAAGAATAATGTTGGAATGATTGAAAGACAAATGTCAGAACCAATACTTAGGGCTGCAATTGGTTATGAAATAGAAAGAAGAGGCATGTCAATGAGACAAATTGTATTTCTTTCAGCTTTGAGTCAGAGCATTGAAAGTCATTCTAATATTATATCTCTAGTTGAAGGTTTTAAAGATGGAGATTTAAGAGTATATCCTGATAGATTTACATTTAAATTAGTAAGGATGCTTCCTGTAAAGACTATAACTGGATTTTTACCCGAAGATATTGGAATTTCAAATAATTAATTTTATAAAGATTGATTCTTTTTTTTAATTTGAGCCAGTCCTAAAAGATAAGGTAGAAGCTCTGTCCTTTCTGGCCTCTTTTTAAGCAAACCGTGTCAGATGGGGAACCAAGCAGCACTAAGCTTTCTAAGAGGTGCTGAAAGGGGGTCGGGGTGGACGAAGCTTTTGGGGTAGCTGGCTCAATGATATTATGCTAGTTTTAAAAACCATCAATTTTATAAAAAAATAGTTCTTAACTATAAGT
>SKGP01000029.1 GCA_007117405.1 Candidatus Woesearchaeota archaeon
TTCAGATGATATTTTTTCATCATCAGAAAAATTCAAATGATTTTCCATTAATTGACAAAGAAAATTAGAAATTTCTTCAAAATTGCCCTCTTTTCTTGAGACAATTCCAACACAAGAACAGTTCCAATTTTTTGAAACAAAAAGACCAAAGCCAGAATAATCTGTAGTTATTGTTGGAACTGAAAATGCAATACTCTCCAGAGGAGTATATCCCCAAGGCTCATAAAAAGAAGGAAAAATTCCAAGGTCCATTCCAGAAATAACCTCATAATATCCTCTTTGTAAAAAACCAGTTTTATTATTAAGATATTCAGGTATTAATATAACTTTAACTCTATCTTCTTTTCCATTATACAAACCAGCATCCAAAAAAGATTTTACAATCTCATTATCCAAAAAAATATTATTTGTAGAAAGTGGAGCAAAATCCCTTTTATGAACAATCTCTTCATTAGACTTGAATTTATTTATTGACTCCATTACAAAAGAATCCTTCTCATACTCACCTATAGGAATTAAAAACAAGCAAATAACATCTTTTTCGACTTTTTCTTCTCTCAGCTTCAAATTTAATTTGCCCAAAGAAGATATCAAAAGATCAACTCCCTTATTATGAAATTCATTTCTCCCACTAGTATAAAAAAGATAACTTTTATCTATATTCAAATTTCCAGAAAAACCATTAAAATATCCTTTCAAGAATTTATTTATCTCTTTCCTTGACTCTTCATAAGAAAGTAATTTTGAAGATTCATTTATATCATCACTGCTATTTGCAAATGCAAAGTCATCAAAACCATTATGAAGTATAAAATCTGCCTTTTTAAAATAAAAATTCTCAGCTTCTCTTGCAGTAATATCTGAAACAGTTGTAAAACAATCTGCACAGTTTGCAAGAACCTTTTCTGTTTGATGTTTTGTATGTATTCCAAGTTCATAAGCCTGCTTATCCGCATTAATATTTGAAAACTCCTTATATATATCAACACCCCTAGATGAAAGTGTTCTACCAAACATTGTGGCATGAGTTGTAAAAACAGTTTTTATTTTAGAATTGGTAACTGATTTAAGATACAATATCGCACCTCCAGCCATCCACTCATGAGAATGTACAATTGTCCTAGAATCCAAATCAACACTAGACAACATTTCAATTGCAATTCCACAGCACCAAGACCAAACGATAGCACCATCATAATCATGCCAGTAACTATTTAGTGAATCAATTTGAAACTTATCCCACAATTCTCCTTTAATTTTATTTGTATTAACAGAATATCCCATATAGTCCACAAGTATTACCGAAGGCCTTCCAGAAATATTCCAATTTCCAAAATAAAGTTTAATACCAATATTGAGTAATTGCTTGTAAACTTCTCTATATTTGTCTGGAATTTCACACTGCAAAAACTCAGAACTAGATATAGAATGATAAGAACCAACCAAATAATATTCATCAAAATTTTCTTTAGCTTGCTTAGCTTTAGAAGTAATAACTGTATAAATTCCACCTACTTTATTACAAACTTCCCACGATATTTCAAAAAGAGATTTTTTCATATAAACTTTTCCAAAAAGCTTCATAAAAATAAGTATTATTAATATTTTTTTGTAGTCAAAATTATTATTAATTAAGTAGTGGAAACTAAAATATATAAGAGTCGAAAATTCTCAAATATGTATAATGAAAGTACTTATGCTCGGCTGGGAATTTCCACCCTTCTATGCAGGTGGAGTAGGAATAGTATGTCACGAGCTTGCAAAGTCACTTTCCAAATATCCTGATGTCAAAGTAACATATGTCATGCCATATGGCCCCTCTGACAAAGAAGTATACGGAAACTTTAAAGTCACCTGTGCAAACTTAAAAAAAGTCAGCAAAGACAAACTAGACATAGTAAAAATACCTGCTGCTTTTTACGCATACGACACTCTTGAAAGTTACTCAAAAAGATACTTAAAATGGATGAAAGAAAGCGAGCTTTTTGGAAGCGACAAATCAATGAAAGAAATCTATGGAAAAAATCTTCTCGAAGAAGTTTACTTATATGCTAAAAGAGTTGCAACTTTATTCTCAAATTCTGATTTTGATGTAATACATGCACACGACTGGACAACCATTCCTGCAGCGCTTCTTTTAAAAAAACTTACAGGAAAACCAATTATCTTACATGTACACATAACTGAATTTGACAAAACAGGAGGTATGGGTGGACATGAAGAAATTCTAAAAATAGAAAAAGAAGGGTTTGACAATGCAGATACAATTATTTCAATAAGCAACTGGATTAAAAATCGATTAATTAATAATTATGGAACAGACTCAAGAAAAATCAAAATTGTACACAATGGTGGTATTTCAGATTTAGTCCCAACACTAATTAAAAATGATGCTGACAAAAACAATGAAAAAATAGTTTTATTTGCAGGAAGAATTACACTACAAAAAGGAGTAGAATATTTTATAAGGGCAGCAAAAAAAGCTTTAGAATATGACAATGATATGAAATTCATAATTGCAGGTTCAGGAGACCAACTCCCAAAAATGATAGAACTTGCAGCAGAACTCAACATAGGAAAAAACATATTATTCTACGGATTCTATACAAGACAAGAAGCAGAAAAATTATTCTCAATAGCAGATGTTTTTGTTATGCCATCAGTATCTGAACCATTTGGAATTGTCCCACTTGAAGCAGTTGCAAAAGGCACACCAACTATTATATCTAAACAATCAGGAATTTCTGAAGTTCTTGAACATACGTTCAAAGTAGACTTTTGGGATACAGAAGAGATTGCACATAAAATGTTAGCATTAGTAAAATATCCACACCTTCATGAACACCTTAGAACAAGTGCACATAATGATTTTAACAAATTCTCATGGGATTACCCAACTAAAAAAATTGTTAACATATACTATGAAA
>SKGP01000072.1 GCA_007117405.1 Candidatus Woesearchaeota archaeon
GTCTATAATTAGTGGGTACTATGCTATGCACGATATTTCAAAATTATTCCTTCTAGAAAAATTTGATTTAGAATTTTCAAAACCATCTGTTCATGATGCTGTTATTAAAGCTTTAAAAGAATTAATTAAAAAAAAAGATATAATTCATTTGATAGAAGATGCAGACTTAGAATTTAAAAAAATACAAAAACTAGACTACTTTTTAGCAAAAGGGAAAGAAAATAGAGAAAAAACACAATACTACACTACTTTAAGTTTCAATGAATCTCAAATTAAAAAAATTGCATTGTCT
This sequence comes from Candidatus Woesearchaeota archaeon, assembly GCA_007117405.1. Lineage (GTDB taxonomy): Archaea > Nanobdellota > Nanobdellia > Woesearchaeales > UBA583 > UBA583. The sequence goes on from SKGP01000072.1 coordinate 293, forward strand.
TTCAATGAAAATATTGTAAAGCCATACATAAACATATTAAAAAAATTAATAGATGAAAAATGATACTAACCTTATTAAATGATAAAATAGTCTGGAGAATTATACTTTTAATATCTTATTCAAAAGGAAGAGGATATAAATTTTCAGAATTAAAAAATGCATTGGAATTAAATAATTCATCCTTATACAAAGCACTAACTAAGTTAGAATTTTATAAAATAATAAAAAAAGAAAAGACAATATATAAAATTGATTTCAATAATCCTTTGAGTGAAAAACTCTTTGATATTGTTGATTTTGATAAAAAAAAATTTAATAATTTAGACCAAAAAGCCTTAGAGATAGTTTTTGATTTTTTATCAAATATTGACCAAAATACAAATATAATTAATGTTATCTTATTTGGTTCATATGTGAAAAAAACTAATACGATTAATTCAGATATAGATATTGCAATTATTTCAAAAAAGAGTATAGACTTATTTGACATTTCTTATCAAATTGAAGAAAAATATCATAAAAAGTTAGAATTACATTACTTTTTAGAAAATGAATTTAAAAATAGTAAATCAAAACTAATTGAAGAAATTAAAAGAGATGGTATTTATTGTTTACAAAAATAGACGATAAATAAACTATTTGTGTGTAAAAATAGATTAAAAATAGTCTATTTTAACAAAAACAAACCTAGTTGAGTTGGATTCTAACGAGCATGCCGCTGTCTGTGAGTGCATAGACACCTCTTTCATAGGCCATAACATCCCTTACTCTATGGCCGACCAAATACTGGTTTATCTCCCTAAGGCCACCATCAGCAGTGAACTCGAACTCGCCAAGGTATGCGCCCCTAAGGTTGCCAAGAAAAAGCCTGTCGTCATAAAAGTCCATGCCCGCAGGAGGAAAGCCGCCACTACCGCACTCCCAGTAATGAACCGGATTTACAATATCATCCCTTTCATGGGCAAAACCACCAATAGCAGTTCCCCTAACATATGTACAGCCATAATGGACTATGGGCCAACCATAATTGCCACCAGAAACTAGTCTATGTATCATATCGCCATCCTGCTCCCCATGTTCGCTTACCCAAACCTCACCATTATAAATAGCAATCCCTTGAACATTTCTATGACCGTAAGTGTAAATTGAATCAACAAACCCTTCCACACCAACAAAAGGATTGTCTTCAGGAATAGAACCATCCTTATACAATCTCATAACCGAACCAATTTCATTTAATGTATTTTGTGAAGGATGATTTTCACTAAAATCCTTAGAACCCCTATCCCCTGTTGTAAAATACAAATAATCTCCATCAACAATTACCCTAGAACCAAAATGAGAACCACCAGAAACAAAAGGACCAGCAACTCTCAAAACTTCAAAATTCTCTATTGCAAAAGACTCCAAATTCAAAACGCCCCTACCAAGATGAGTTGCATAACCGCCATCACCAGAAGCAGAATATGTCAAATAAACATAACCCTCATCATAATGCACATCAAGAAGTCCACCTTGGCCTACAGTTGCAACTTGCGGAACTCCATTTATCTCAACCAAATTTTCAAAATCATAATACAAAAGTTGTCCTGATTTCTGTGTAATCAACATAAAACCATCCTCAACAAAAGTCATCCCCCAAGGACCTGAAAGAGAATCCAAAACAACCTCAATTCCCTCACCCTCAATTTCAACTTGACTGCATCCTGCAACAAAAAGCAGCAAAAAACCAATAAAAATAATATTTTTCATACTAATAAACTAAAAATAAAAATATATAAATGTATTGATACTCAATTGTTTTTCACAATTTCGATTAATCTATCTGACAGTTCAATTATAAAATCAATATCTAAAATTAAATCAAAAGTATCTTCTTCTTTAAATTCATCATATTCATGTGCAAGAACATTTCTTAATTTTACTAATTTAAAACACTTTTTTTCTTCATCAACAGAAATTATTTTTGCTTTTCTCATTATTGAAAATATTTGATGATAATTTTCAGGAAGTTCCAAATCTAAAATATCAATAATTTCCTCAGATATTGAAAATAAATCATTGAGCATAGAAAAAAGTATCATTGAAGAACTGTAAAACCTTTCAGAATTTCTTTTTAATTCATCAACAGATTTTATATTGTAGGAATCCAACTCTTTCTTATACTTCTTTATTGAATCATACTTTCTAAAAATTTTTAAAGCCTTACTCATATTTCAACACCATATCTCTTCTTCATTAATCTCTTTAATATACCTCCCTCTTCTAAATACTTCCTAGAATATTTTAATTTCTGTTCTCTAAATTTTTCTTTATTGTTCATAACTAATTTTTTACCTTCTTTAAGTATTGCAAATTGAAGATGAAGTGGAAGTTTATGAAATACATTAATATCAAATTCTTCTGTTTTATAAGAAAGCAACTCATCTAACAGAATATTATCTTTTTCATCAATAAAAAAACAAACATCTAAATCTGAAATTGGTTTAACTCTCTTATTTGAATAAGAACCAAACAAATAAACAGCATAAACATTGTCTAACTTTGATAAATTCTCAATCTGTTTTGAGTATTTTAACAGTAAATTCATACATATAATA
>SKGP01000074.1 GCA_007117405.1 Candidatus Woesearchaeota archaeon
TCATAGTTAATATTTCAAATTTGGCAACTGGGGTTCATAGTTATGAGATTTCATTAAGAGATAGATCTGGGAAATCCTCAGTAAAATCAGGAAGTTTAAATGTTAACTCTGATAATACTTTAATTGAAAACATTCATCTTGAAAAAGGATATAATATAGGAAATAAAATTTTTGCTGCACCAGGAAAACAAAAAATTGTTATTAAACCTTCAAGATTTATTGCATTTAAAAAAATATATTTGGATAATGTAGAACAGATAGATTATGATATAAAATCGACAGGTGAAGTTCATATAAATTTAGATTTTTCAAATGATAATGGAATATTGAAGTTTATATTTGTGAATAATCAAATGGAAGAATTCGAACAGGAATTTTTTTATTTTTCAAGCAGTAAGAGACCAACAGTTGAATTAGATTATATTGAAAGGTCTTCAGGTATTCCAAACTCTTTCATCAGAGTTACAGGAAAAATAAATAGTCCACATTTCGATTGGACTTCACTTTCATTTAATAATCAAAAAGGTTTTCAGAGATATGGTGATTATTTTGAAGCATATGTTCAACTTTCAGGCTCCGGGCAATTAAGAAATTTACAAATATCTGGATTTGATTATATGGGAATACCTTTATCAAATTCTAATTATGGTAGTATTCTTTTCTCAGATACAACAGATACAAGGATATCTGTTATGTCTCCAAGAGTATTTAGGAGTGGTTTTTATGGGACAATTATTTCAAATGACCCTGCAAGAATTAAGAATTATGTTTCAAGTTATGATGGTTTTAGTATGCCATTAGCTTACATGAGTAGAAATGCAATTTCATATCCAGTACACCAGAGAGATGGAATTAGAGCTTTAAATCTTAGAGGTGTTGAGAGTTCTTTGAGAACAATTTCATCTGTAGAAACTTTTACAATTGATACAATAGACCCAGAAATTTATTTTGAGGTAGATGGCAATAGATTAAAAGTCATTGTTGATGGAACTTTGAGTAATGTGGATATGTCTAACTTTAGAGTAGAAGTAAATGGAGTTGAATTCAGTTATAATTCTTGTTCTAATTATATCAAAAGAGGAATTTTTGATATGTGTATTCAATTAAATCCACAATCAGGTGATGTTATTAATATTTATGCAAAAGACATTGCGGGCAATTCTGCACAGAGGAGTTTCACATTTGAAGTGGACCAGCCAGACCCGCCTGCTCCTGACCCGACTTCTCCAGACCCAAACAATACCGATGTGTATATAGTTGGAACAGATACAAATGTTACGGAGAATCCAGTTATAATTCAAGGAAATATTGTTTCTGATGTTCCTATTGCAGATGTAATTGTAAGTGGTGGTGCTGGCGGAGAATGTGAATTTGATGATACTAGTTTTTTATGTATAGTTACAGCAGTTCCAGGAGAGAACAATTTTACAGTTGAAATTATTGGAGATAATGGACAGACATTAGCTGAAGATAGCATAACCATTACATATAATGCAAGTTTTGACATAGATATTAGAATTACAAATATAGAAGGTGTGAATTTATATAAAGTGGGTAACGAATATTACTATGTTTATGGTGATATAGATATTTCTGCAATTGTTTCAGATAGGTCTGCAATTTCAATTTTAATTGATGGTGAAAGAAGACTTATAGGTTCAAGAGAAGGAGAGTTTAATGTAAGAGTAAATTTAGAAGAGCATTTTTTTGGAAAAGAAAAAGCAGAAGCCTCATTGTGGCTTGAAGCTAAGGATGAATTTTCAAATGCAGGAGTTTCACAAAGTTTTAAAATAATTTTTAACAGGGTTTTTGAAACAATTGTAAGAATAATTGTTTACTAAATAAATTTAATATTGAATTTTTTTTATTTCTTCAAGTTTTTTTATGAAATTTTTATCTTCTATATTAAGCTCTTCATATTTTATATGTTTAACTCCGGCCATATCAAACATTAGCTTTACTGCTTTATTTTCTTCTTCATGATGGGGTTTCACATCCAAATAAATAACTTTTTTAATTCCGGTTTGACATATTGACTTTGCACATTCTTTACAAGGAAATAATGTGACATAAAGTGTTGAATTTTCAATGGATTGTGAAATTCTATTATGTATTGCATTTTGTTCTGCATGAATTACATATGTATGTTTTGAATTTATTACTGAATTGTCATCTTCATCTTGCCAAAACAAAGGATTATTATCATCAAGTCCTTTTGGAAGACCATTATATCCGACTCCAACTATTCTTTTATTTTCATTTGCAATGCATGCTCCAGTTTGTGTTTTCTTATCTTTTGATCTAAATGATGATAAGACTGCAATAGACATAAAATATGTATCCCAACTCATATATTTTTCTTTTTTCATTTTTAATTAATCTAAACTTAATCTAAAAATATATAAATTTTACTCTCTTTTTATATGTATGGATAAAAATATTGCTCTTAAATATTACTCTAGGCCGGAAATTGAAAAGGCAATATTGGGTTTTGCAAAAGATAGAGAAATTGGAGTTATGTTTGATGGTTTTTTTGGTAAAAGGCCAGATATAATAGAAAATTTGCATGACATAAGAAAGTTAGTAAAAAAAGGTGTTTTTTCTTTTCATTGTAGTGAAGAGAGATGGGCAAATCCTCTTTTACTTGGTAATTCAAATCTTTCTGAAGAAGAAAGATTAAAAAATAGAACTGGTTGGGATTTAATACTTGATTTAGATGGTGTTAATTTTATATATTCTAAATTTCTAGCAAAAGTTATTATTGATTATCTTGAAGAAATGGGAATTTCTAA
>SKGP01000035.1 GCA_007117405.1 Candidatus Woesearchaeota archaeon
ACTAATTTAATATATAAATTTGTCGATTTTGTAAAATATATCAAAAAAAGTTTTATATATATTCTTACATCACTACATAGTAATAAAAATGATTTTTGAAAGGTGATTGATATGAAAAAATATGTTTGGAAAAGTCAAGCAACATTGACAAAAAATGAATTGATGGAAAAATTTACTCTATCTTATTTGATGTCTAAACATTATGAAACAATCCCTAATGTGGATGAAACAAAACTCAACACATTATATCAAGGATCATTAATATAGAGGTGAAAAATATGAAATTAACAAACGAGAGAAAAGAACTTTATGAACAATTAGAATCTAAAATACTAAATACAAAATTAGAATTATATGAAGGAGATGTTGTCAATAACAATAAGATTTGGATAAAAAAAGAATGCGATAGTCTCCATGAAAGTCATTATGACTATCCTTATTTACAATTATTAAAACATTATGAAATAAATAGTATGATAAAACCAGGTAAAAAAATATTTGACGCATCATCTGGTTCAGCAGGCATATCTCTTGCAGGCATAGGATCTGAGCTTGGCTATGATGTACATATAGCTCTTCCAGCAGGAGGAGAAAAAGCAAGAGAAAACGAAATAGTAAAAAGAGGAGGAACAATACACGAAACAGATGAAGTCAGTTACGTTAATGGATTTATGCGATTCACACCCAGATTTTTAGTTTCTAACAGAGATTGTTTTTTTATTAATCATTCCCTTGGAAGTTCAAAAACTGAAATGAATGAAATCGCACTTAAGGCTTTTGAAAAAATTGCAACAGAATCATTAGAACAAATACAAAAATATGGCGAAAAACTTGATTATTTTGTGCCTGCTTTAGGAAATGGTTCAACTCTTGTCGGTCCTGGTCGCGTTTTTAAAAAAAATGAAATATCAATAAAAGGTTTCGAACCTTTCCAATCAGGATTAGTTTACGATATGCTCTACCCCGGAAAATACGCTGAAGAGTTCGGAATTGAACCTGGGACATTGAAGAGACACAAATTGCCTGGAATGAGTTTTCAACAATTAGGAAAACACGTACCTGTACCAACATACGATTTTGCTATTAAAACAAAATTATTAGATGATGTTATCCTACTTAGTGATTCTTTTATGAATACAGAATATGAAACACTAACAGGCAATAAACATCCAGCTAAATTACCTAGATGGGATATTGAACAATACAAAGATTTTGGGAGATCCACTAATGGAGGAATACAAGTTTGTAAAATGTTAGCTAAATCAACAGATGGTAAAAATTACTTAATAATAGGATATGATAAAAAAAACAGATATGATTTTTAGAGGTGAAAAAAATGAAAAAAAACATATTATTATTTGGAGCATCAAGCGATGTAGGAGAAAAAATAATTGAAGAATTAAAAAAAGAATACAACATTTACGGAACAAAATATCAAGGAAATATAAAAAACAATTTAATAAATGAGCAAAAATGCGATATACGCAATTTAGAAGACATAGATAAAGTATATTCAAAAACACCTTCTTTAGATGCAGTTATTTTTTCTTCATTTCCAGAAATTTTAGAAGATGCGAAAGATTTTGAAGGATACTTAAAAGCAGAAGCTTTACTTAAAGGACACATGTATGCAATTACCAAAGCAATGAACGGACAATTAAATCCTAATGGAAAAATAATAAACATATTAGGTCAATGTGTAAATCACGGACTTGTAGGTGCACCATATATGGGTATGGCTTTTGCAGCAATGCATAACTTTTCAAAATCAGTTAATGCGAAATATGGACGAAATGAAGAATTTGCAATATATGATTTATTAATGGGTCCAATAGCCACAAAAATGTGGGATAGAGTTCCAGGACAAGTTGTTAACGACAACAAACAAAAAACAAACTCTTTCGTAGATCCTGCAATAGTTGCATCATATGTAAATCAAATACTAAAACACCCAATAGGACCAACAGAAATAGTCATAGATGGATTTTACAGTCTTCCAAATAAAGTATGAACTAAAAAAAAATTACAAAGCGATACGAAAAGAAAAAAACCGTAAAAGAACTGTGACTTCGTTCTAACTAGACTTCTTCGGACTTGTTCCAAGTCCTCCGACCCACGCCTTGCAGGCTCTCCTCCTTTCAGTCGTCGGGGCGACCTAACAACACCTTAACGGTTCCAGCCTGCGGCTTCCACCCAACTTCTCTTACGAGAAGTTCGTTAAGCTGCGATGTTAAATGAAATAATTTTTAGTGGCTAAACGTAGAAGGGGGGGACAATCAAAACAAAAGAAAAAAATAGAAAAAAAGGGAGGGGCTGGTGCTACGCACATTTACACTCACAACTCCGTTGTTCGAAATTTATTAAGAGGGGGCTTTTAGTTCAAGCAGAATTATATATTTTATTTATTTCCAACCTTATATCATCAAAATCAAAATGGGATTTTATATTGGAACTTAGTCCAGTATTAATTACATGGATAAAATCATTTTTAGAGTAAAAAAATTCGCCTTGTAATAATGACTCCTCAATAGACTTCGATTTTGCAATCAAACAAACACATTGATAATCTTTATTGATGTCGTGAGTGCTTCCTTTATTATGTGCGTGATACAAATGTTGTGTTGCTGTTAATTTAATTAAATTTTCCAAATAATGTGCCAATTCAGGAAAAATAGATTTAGGAAAAATATGGTGAACGTGTATAGCCGGTTCATTTGCATATTTATCTTTAACTTC
>SKGP01000045.1 GCA_007117405.1 Candidatus Woesearchaeota archaeon
AAATCAAAATTCTGTAAAAAATGCAATACTTTCTTAAATGTTGAAAATAGAATAATCAGATTTAATTCTAAATTAAAATGTAAAGAAATAATATGTAAAAATTGTAAAAACATAAAAAGATTCAAATACAAATAAAAATTAAATTCTCTCAATATTTAAAACATCAAATTCCGATGCAACTTCTTCGTTCTCATCTAAATTTGATTTCAACTTTTTTTCAAGTTTTCTCTCAAATTCATCAGGATCTCTTAAATACTGACTTATCTCACTGTTAATCTTTCTAATAAAAGTTTTAATCTCTTCTTCACACACTACGCTCTTTTGAAGGTATTCTCTTATGGTTTGGCCTTCAATTACTGAAGAAACATCAATATCAAGGCTTTTCCTAAGAATTGGAAATGCGTTGATAACTTCGTAAAACTCATGGTCTAAAGTTACAATGAATTGACTCATACTATCAAATATTATTATTTCTTTTTATACTTTTTGTTTCTTTTGAGCCAGTTCAACCATCTGTTTATAAATTTTTTCAGGATTTTCATTCGAGGATATAGCAGAACCAATACAAAGCCTATTTGCACCCGCATCTATTATATTCTCTAAATTAGATAATTTAATTCCGCCATCAACCTGTATATTAAAATTAGGATGATCTTTTCTAATATTTTTAATCTTTTCAATAGTACTTTCTATAAAGCTTTGTCCTTCCATTCCTGGCCAAACACTCATTAGCATAACTCCTTCAAGTTTTTCAATAAAAGGATATATTATTTTATGAGATGTTGCTGGGTTTAAAACTGCAAAAACATATAATCCTCTCTCTTTAAAATAATCAATTGAATTTTCAAATTCATCATCTGAAGAAAAAGCCTCATACTGAATCAAAACACCCTTTATTCCAAGAGTTTTTACTTCTTTTGCATATTTGTTGGGGTTTTTTGCCATTAAGTGAATTTCAAGGTGCTTTTCTTTTAAATCTAGCAAAGAATCCATTTTGTTTAATTCTATAGATTTTGAATTAACAAAAATACCGTCCATAAAATCAATGTGAAGTTTTGAAGAAAAACTTAATTTTCTAAGTTTTTCATCAAATGTTTTTTTATCCAAAGAAAATACTGTAGGAATAATTTCAATCTCCATATAAATATTTAAAACATATCAATTTATATAATTTATCTAAACAATAAATAGAAGAGTATTTATCTCTCAAATTTTTTTATGTCGATTTTTGTTCAATTCTTAGAATATTCATTTCATCCAAACCATAAAACGAGGAGGTATTCGAAAGAATAAATAAAAATAAAAAAATATCGTAAATTTTCTTTACATATAACTAGCTTTATATAATTCATTAAACTTATTATAAACATGAATCAAGAAATTATTATTGAGAAAACAATAGATTTCGTAAAAGAAGTTTTATCTAATTCTGAAGGTGGTCATGATTGGTGGCATATTTATCGTGTTTGGAAATTATCTAAACATATTGCAAAAACTGAAAATGTAGATAATTTTATCGTTGAACTTGGAGCGTTGCTACATGACATAGCAGATTCTAAATTTCATAATGGGGATGAAAAAATAGGCCCTCAAAAAGCAAGAGAATTTTTAAGTTCATTACATGTCCAAGAAGATGTAATAATCCATATTGAAAATATCATATCAAACATCTCATTCAAAGGAGGGAAAGATACTCAAAAATTCAAATCGCCCGAACTTGATGTTGTTCAAGATGCAGATAGATTGGATGCTATGGGTGCAATAGGAATTGCGAGAACATTTAATTACGGTGGGTATAAAGGAAGAGAAATTTATAATCCTAATATCAAACCAAATTTAAATATGACTAAAGAAGAATATAAAAATAGCAATGCTCCAACACTCAATCATTTTTATGAAAAACTTCTTTTACTTAAAGACAAAATGAATACTAGAACCGGGAAATCTATGGCTGAACACAGACACAAATTTATGAAACAATATCTTGATGAATTCTATAAAGAATGGGATGGCAAATTATAAAGAGGATAAATTTAATTTTATTTCAAAAGATTATACAAAGTTTTATCAAAAGGTTTATAACATTTAAAAACCATATTATTTATTCTAATAATAGCAAAATAATAAGTATAACAATCCAAAAGGTGATATGAAATGAAAAACTACTTACTTGTAAAAAGAGAAATCCTTGGAATGGAAATGAAAAAAATAGAATATGATTTCAATTTAGAAAATACAAATAAACCAACCAAATGGATTAAAATAATTATACATCATACTGGAAATAGCAAAACAATTCAACAAATTATAAATCTTCATGTAAAAAAAAACAATTGGTCTTCAATAGGATATCATTTTTTAATTGGAAAAAATGGCCAAATTTACTATTCAAGAGAATTAAAATATGCCGGAGCACATACTTTTGGATTTAACAGAAATTCCATAGGAATTGGTCTCTTTGGAAATTTTGATGAAACTGAGCCTTCTGAAAAACAAATTGAAAGTCTAAAAAGGCTAATTTCAACTCTCAAAAAAGAATATGAAATAAAAAAAATACTAGGTCATAACGAAGCAATTTACCAATTCTTAAAAGAAAAATACTGGAAATTAAACCTTCCTGAAATCAATATAAGAAATATTGGTACAAGACTTAAATACGATTCATTCAGAAAAGAAATTTCAACAAAAATTCTTGAATTAGATGCATCTGACCTT
>SKGP01000064.1 GCA_007117405.1 Candidatus Woesearchaeota archaeon
ATATTATTTTACTTTCACTGATAAAAAATATCTATAAATAATAATTACTCAAGAAATATATCAAATAATTTTATAAAGAATAATATCTACTTATTTTTATGGCAGATTTTGTTAAGTTAGATGATAATGATAAAGGAGAAAAAGAAGAAAAAAAAGAAAAAAGCGGACCAAAGAAATATTTTACCCTAAAAATAGTATTACTTGGTCTTCTAATATTTTTCATATTGAGTAGCATACTATCATCAGTTATGTTTGCGATGTCTCCAAAAATTGCTGTAGTGCCTATCTCAGGAGTTATTACAACAGACAAACAAAGCAGTATATTTGGAAGTTCAACATCATCAAGAGAAATTGCAACGACACTACTAGAACTTGCTGAAGATAATAGTGTAAAAGCAGTAATTTTAGATATAAACTCTCCAGGTGGTTCTCCTGTGGCATCAGAAGAAATATCTAGAGCAATTGAAAAACTATCAGAAAAAAAGAAAGTCTATGCTCTGATTAATGATGTCGGTGCAAGTGGTGCATTCTGGATAGCAGTTTCTGCAGATAAAGTATACGCATCCTCAATGAGTATAATAGGAAGTATAGGTGTTACATCTGCTGGTTTATCATTTGAAGATTTCATAAAAGAATACAATATAACCTATAGAAAACAAACTGCTGGTGAGTTAAAAGATATGGGTAGCATCTTTAGAGAACCAACTGAAGTAGAAGAAATGAAAATACAACAATTATTAGACGAAATTCATGAGAACTTCATAATTCATATTGCAAACGCAAGAAATATAAGCATTGAAGAAGTAAGAGAGGTTGCAACCGGAGAAATATTTTTAGGTTCAAAGGGAAAAAACTTGAATCTAATTGATGAAATTGGATATTATCCAGATGTTATATCAGATATTAAAAAAGAGGTTGGAGAGTCTGTTTTAATTGTAAACTATGGACCAAGTCCTTCATTTTTTGATATACTTGGAGTTTCTTCATTATTTTCTTTTGATTCATCAGATAAATCAAAAATAATGCTTAAATAATTTTTATTCAAATTTTTCTCAATAAAACTTTACATTAAAGTTTTCACTAACATAAATTTTATCATTATCAGAAATTAAAATCACTTTTAAATTTTTTTCTTTTGAAATTTCTATTGCTTTTTCAAATCCCATACAAAAAAGACCTGTTGCATATGCATCTGCTTCAATTGCTTTATTCATTTCAATAAAAAGAGCCTTCATCCTATTTTCAGCAGGTTTTCTAGTATGAGGGTTTATTAAATGGTGTCCATACTTCCACCTTCTTCGATTTGATGATGAGGAACACAAAGAAGAATTTTCAATTTCAACTTCTCCAATAACAAAACTAGAATTATTTGGATTTTCTAAATAAGCTGTATGTTTTCCTTTTGAGAAAATATCACCTCCTGCATTAATAAAATAATCTTCAATACTTTTTGAATCAAGAATAAAACATAACCTATCAACAGCATAACCTTTTCCAAGACCACCAATATCTATTTCTTCATGTAGAAAAATTTTATTCTCTGATATTTTAAAACCTTTTTTTCCAAATGGATTTCTAATAAGTATTTTCTTTTTAAAAGAATAATTTGAATCATATCCTATTTTCTCCAAATCCTTCTTAATACAAACATTAAAATAACCTTTAGTTTCTTTGTTTATTTGAATTGCTTTTTTTAATATATAGGTAGTTTCATCATCTATATCCTGCCACTTATTCAAATTTTTATTTAATTTTGATAGATAAGAATTCTGAAGAAATCTAGAGTATTTATTTTCAATTCTCTTTAATTCCTTAAAACATTCTTTAAGAATATCTTTGTGCTTTTCATCTAAACTTATTGAAACTAAAGTTCCTATAACTTCTTTTTTTTTAGTTACAAAAACCATAAAAATTAAAATTAGTAATTATTTTTCATCTCTTGAAATCTTTGCTGGATAGCTTTTGTTGTCAGTGATGAACCACCAACCCTATCTGGGATTTGTATATCTTCAACTTTTTTTCCAATCATAAGGTCCCTAAGTCCCTCTTCAGACCTTCTTTGTAAATTTAATGATGTTGGATGTGGGTCAATTCCAAGTATTGAAATATCAGTCACAATTCCTCCTTCTATAGCTATTGTAACATCAATAAGTTCAACTTTTGGAGGAGTTGAATAAGATATACTTTCAACATAGATACCATCTGCAATTAATTGCTGTAAACTTTCTTGCTGAACTTCTTCATCACTTTGAGACCCTTCTCTCCTATCTCTATCTAATAATTCATTGTCAACAATACCCTCTGAAGGAGGCGGAGAATCACCATTAGGAATATTTTGATTAATTGTTTCTCCAGTTTCAACACCAGAGCATCCTGCAACTACAAGCATAATTATTGCAAGTATTGAGTAAATAATAGTTTTAACTTTTTCCATTTACTATTTATTTATTACTTTTTATTTATATAATTTTTCTTTAACAACAAAAGTGTAAAAAAGAATTTGATTACAATGAAGTTTTAATTAAACTTTATAAAATAATAAAATAATATGTTAAGTATGGCAAAATGGTTATGTAATTTATGTGGATACATCTATGATGAAAAAGAAGGAGACCCCGACTCAGGAATCAAACCAGGAACAAAATTTGAGGATATTCCAGATGATTGGCAATGTCCAGAATGTTCTGCTATTAAAGGTGAGCCTGAAAACTG
>SKGP01000026.1 GCA_007117405.1 Candidatus Woesearchaeota archaeon
GATAAACAAAACGGTACCAAATCTTTATAAAAATATTATTATTGACAAATATATATGACAGAAATAAAAGAAAATGATTTCATAAAAGTTGAATTTGACATTTATGCAAACGATAAACTCGTCCAAACTACAAACGAAAAAAAAGGTAAGGAAATTGGACTTGAGAAGAAAAAATATGGACCTGAAACAATAATTATAGGAAAAGCATTTGTTCTTAAAGCTCTGGATGATGCAATTATAAAAAAAAAAGAAGACACACTTGAACTTACACCTGAACAAGCATATGGTAGAAGAAAAAAAGAATTAATTAAAACATTTCCTAAATCAGTATTTGATGAACAAAAATTAAGAGTTATACCTGGAATGGTTTATGATTTCAATGGAACTTATGGGACTGTAAAATCAGCTGTAGGTGGAAGAGTAATGGTTGACTTCAATAATCCATTAGCTGGAAAAAATATTAAACTGGAATACAAGTTTGTAAGTAAAGTTGAAGATATCAAAGAAAAAATAGACTTAGTTATGGAGACAATTCTCAGACTTCCAAAAAACATGTATGAAATAAAATCAAAAGAAAAAGATATTGAGATAAATGTTCCTGAACAAATTGTACAAATGAAAGATATGTTAATAAAATCATATGAAGAAATAATTCCAGAAATTAAAGAATGGAAAGTTAAAATTGGAAAACTTGAAGAAAAACAAAAAAGCAATCAAGAAAATAAGTAAAAATAACATATTTCAGCTTTAAAATACAAAAATTTAAAAATGAAATAAACTATGAAAATATATATATACTAAAAAATGGACAGTATTATCAAAAATGTGGTTTCGGGAGCTCAAAGTGAAAGGCCATCTACTATGCAAAGCAAAGATGATGAAGAACTTCTTGCTATTTTAAAACAGCATCAAGCAAGAATTAAAGTTGTTGGTGTTGGTGGTGGAGGAAATAATACCTTAGATAGAATTTCTGAAATTGGAGTTGAAGGTGCAAAAACAATTGCAATTAACACAGATGCCCAAGATTTAATTGAAACAAAAGCTGATAGAAAAATACTAATTGGAAAAGACTTAACTAGAGGCCTTGGTGCTGGTGCTGTACCAAAAGTAGGTGAAGAGGCAGCAAAAGAACAAGAAAGTGAACTAAAAGAAGCTTTGAAAGATTCAGATATGATCTTCATTACATGTGGTATGGGTGGAGGTACAGGTACTGGAGCTGCTCCAGTTATTGCAGAAATGGCTAAAAAATCAGGAGCTCTTGTTGTAGGCGTAGTAACTGTCCCATTTGCAATGGAAGGTTCTAGAAGATATGAAAATGCAATGATTGGTCTTGAAAAAATGGAAAAATTTGTAGACACATTAATTGTAATTCCAAATGAGAAACTTTTAGAAATTGCCCCAAATCTACCATTACATACAGCTTTTAAACTTGCAGACGAAGTTCTTACAAATGCAGTTAAAGGAATAACAGAACTTGTAACTAAAAATGGATTAATTAACTTAGACTTTGCAGACATTAAAACTGTAATGACAGATGCAGGTATGGCAATGATTGGCCTTGGAGAATCAGATAGTGAAAATAGAGCTGAGGAATCCGTAGAGAGAGCATTAAACAATCCACTACTTGCTGTAGACTTAAGACAAGCCTCTGGAGCTCTTGTAAATGTAACAGGTGGTGGAGATATGACCCTTGAAGATGCAAGAAAAATTGTAGCAAAAGTTTCAGAAACTCTAGACGATGATGCAAAAATAATTTGGGGAGCACAAATTATGGAAGACCTTCACAAAATAATAAAAACAATGGTAGTAATTACTGGAGTAAAATCAGACCAAATTAGAGGAAGAAAAAGAATTGAAAAAGAAATTCAAGATTCGAACAATGAGTTGGGACTTGAATTCATAAGATAATTTTTTTAGCAATCTTTAAAAATAGCAAGCAGTTATTTATAAATATAAAATGGTATCCAAGATGTTCTCTGACATGCAAAGAGTTTGGAAAGTTACTAAAAAACCAAGCAAAAAAGACTACTTTTTAACTGTAAAAGTTGTTCTAGTTGGTTTCTTAATAATTGGAGTTATAGGATTTATAATCGAATTCATAAACATACTGCTACTTAAAAGGTTATTTTAAAAATGGAAATATTAGAACACGAATTTTATATAGTAAGAACAGTGCCAGGAAAAGAAGACAAATTTGTAGAATCTGCTTATAATATGATTTCAAAAAAAGAAGATCATGGCATATATGCTATTTTTAGACCTGAAAGTGTAAAAGGGTACATATTTGTAGAAGCAGAAAGTTTAACAAAAGTTGTAGATGCATTTAGAACTGTCCCAAATAGCAAAGGAGTTATAAAAAAAGAAATTGCTTTTGAAGAACTATCAAAATACTTTGAAAAAGAAGGAGAACAGATTGTTGTACATGAAAGAGATATTGTTGAAATTATCTCAGGCCCTTTCAAAGGTGACAAAGCAAAAGTTATCAGAGTTGTACCTGGTAAAGATGAAATTATCATAGAACCTATAAATATGACTGTTCCTATTCCAATTACATTAAGTTTAGACGATATAAGAGTTATAGACAAAGCAGAAGGAGAAAACAAAAATGAATAAAGAAAAATTAAACAAATTTGAAAAAACTAGATTACTTTCAGCAAGAGGCCTTGAAATATCAAAAGGAGCAAAACCAAAAACAAAAATAGAAAAA
>SKGP01000012.1 GCA_007117405.1 Candidatus Woesearchaeota archaeon
AATTGAAAATAAAAAAGAAATACTCAAAAAATTAAAATATTCAAAAAATCAATTTAAAAAAGAAGGCCTCGAAGTAATAATTGATAAAAACAAACTAAGAATTATAACATATCCAGAACATATAGAACAATTTTCCCAAACTCTAAAAAAACAAGGTTTCATCCCGGCAATCATTTAAGAAGACCCAACTTCAGACAAAATAGAAATAAACAGACATTTTCTATAATTGAGTAAATTATTTAAATAAATAATTAATTTAAATAAATAAAATGGTACTAAATGAACTAAAATGGTGGGCAAAAGACCTTGCCTACAAAAAAAAAGTAGATAGAAAAGCAAAATTGACTGAGATAATTTTTCCAAATAGCTCTATGAATCAAGCACTTGATATTATGCCTTCTGAAATAGAAAAAGACGGACTTCCGGTAAATTCATCAAGATACGACCCTAAAAAAAGTTATAATATGGCACCTTGTCTAATATACATGAATCGTGATGGACTTGGTGGACTCAATTACCCAATATATAGAATTTCCAGTATTGAATTTGTTGGAGACTATACTGCAAAAATTGACACTCTTGTACCAAATGGAAAAAGAACTATAAATGTTAAAACAAAAGATAGAGAACTGCTTTCAAAACTTATGAACTATTCAGAAAAAATTGACTTAGACAGAAACCTAGCATACTCTCAATCAAAATAAAAAAGAAAACTGAAAAAATAATAAAACAGAAAACCAATTAAAGATAGATTTTATAAAAGATTTTCTCTATTTATCTATATGAACAATAAACTTAGTAAAAAAAACATACTAATCACAATTACAATACTCATATTAATTGGTGGTCTGTTCTATCTAAACACTCTCGATATCCTAAATGTTAACAAAATTCAAAATTTTATAGATGGATTTGGAATCTATGGGCCAATAATTTTTATGCTACTATATATTATAATCTCAATTTTCGGTGTCTCTGCAGCAGCTCTTACAATAATTGCTGGATTAATATTTGACATTAAAACTGCAATGATAACAGTAGTAATTGGTGCAACTATTGCTGCCTATATTGCCTTTTTAATATCAAGACACTTTAGCAAATACATAAATATCAAAAATAAAAATATTAAAAAAATAGTTGAAAAAATAGAAAAAAAAAGTGAAAAAAACGGATTTTTCGCAATTGCAATTCTCAGACTTATGTTTCTCCCATATATACCACTAAGTTATGCAGCAGGACTTGTAAAGAAACTTAAAGCAAAAGATTTTGTATTGGCAACTTTTGTTACAAACATATTTGGAAGTTTTTTCTTTATATTTTTAGGATTTAGCATCACAAAAAGTCTACCTTATTTCATTAGTGCAATCATCCTACTAATACTCTTTTTACAAACTCCAAAACTAATTAAAAAATACACAAATCACGATAAATAAAAAATGATAACAACAAATAAATACGACATAGCAGTTATTGGCGCAGGCTCAGCAGGCCTTACTGTTGCAATAGGTTCAACTGGAATTGGAGCTAAAGTTTTACTTGTGGAAAAAGAAAAAATAGGTGGAGATTGTACACATCACGGATGCATTCCTTCAAAAACATTAATAAACATTTCAAAGGAAGTTAAAACTGTTAGAAAATACTCTAAAAATTTCAATTATGAATTGAAAAATATTCTTGAAAATGTAAAAGGAACAGTTGATGAAATCTATTCGCACGAAACCCCTGAAAAAATAAAAGAAATGGGTATTGATGTTGAAATTGGAAAATGTAAATTCATATCAAAAAATACCTTAGAAATCAATGGGAAAAAAATAGAAGCAAAAAAAATAGTTATAGCCACAGGTTCTAGGCCAAGAATTCCAAATATAGAAGGAATTAAAAACATAAAATATATGACAAACAAAAATGTATTTATTCCTAAAAATTTCAAATCAATTGGAATTATTGGTGGTGGGCCAATTGGATGTGAACTTGGACAAGCTTTTTCAGATATTGGAATTAAAACAACAATCATACATACCGGAGAATATATTTTAGATAAGGAAAATCTGGAAGCATCAAAACTAATTCAAGAAATATTTGAGAAAGAAAATATTAACATCCATACTAATTCTACAACTTTTAAATTGGAAGAAAAAGATGGGAAAAAAATAATTCATGTGAAAAATAATGAAAATGGGAAAATAACCCAAATAGAGTGTGATGAAATCTTAATTTCAGTTGGAAGAGTGCCAAACATAGAAGAATTAAATCTTGAAAATATTGGAATTAAATATGATAAAAAAGGAATATTCATTAATGATTATTGCCAAACAAATATCAAAAACATATATGCAATAGGAGATGTTGTAAGAGGATTACAATTTACTCATTTTGCAAATCATCAAGGAAAAACTGCAATTGCAAATATGATATTCAAATTTCCATTCAAATATGAAAAAATAGTAATACCCAAAGTAACATATACAAATCCTGAAATTGCTTCAGTTGGAAAAGATTTTTCTGAGGATTCAGAAGAAGTTAAGAACAAAGATATAATTATTTTAAAAAAATATTTTAGCCAAATTGACAGAGCAATTACAGATAATGAAAAAGATGGATTTTATAAAATATTTGTTGACAAAAAAGGATACATAAAAGGTGCAAGCCTAATTGGGAAAAATTCTGGAGAACTTAT
>SKGP01000019.1 GCA_007117405.1 Candidatus Woesearchaeota archaeon
CAAATAATTCTTTTACAATATTACCGCCAACTATTAATTTAAGTACAAATCTAACAGACTCTATAGGTGGCAATGGTATTATGAAAATTGGTGAGGATTTTGTTTTTCATATAGATTTAGATTTTTCAAATAGACCTGCAGAAAATTTCATTGTTGAGACAAGTTTGCCTTTAAACTTTAATTATGTTACACACAATATAAGTAATGGGGTTGCATCTTTTTCTCAGGAAGGACAAAATATAAGTTGGAATTTTACTAACTTTAATCTTAACTTATACAATAATACTAGGATATCATATATTTTATATTTAAACAATCAATCAGAAGATTCTTTTGGAACAATTTATAATTTTTTTAAAAATTTTAGTTATGCAAATTCACAAGAGATATTTAGTTATCAGTTATCAAATTTAGATAATACTTTAACACTTCCAAATGTTGGTGTTTCAATTGATTCAAGTGTTCCTTTGCTTGAAAATTTAGATTCTGTTAATTATACAATAAGAATTCAAAACCCCCCTAGGGGCAGTGGATATTCATCTGAGGCATATAATTTAGATGTTGTTTTTTATCTTCAAGACGGTGTTGAATATATAAATTCAACAATTCCAAGAGAAAATTTAAATAATAGGAATTTAAGTTTTGCCTTTGCAAAAATAGACATTGGCGAAATTATTGAATTTAATATTACTGCTTTTATCAGTGATAATCTGGAAAATGGTTCATATAACAATATTCCTATTTTCTCTAATAATGTTAGTGTTACATATTATACTGCAAGTGATTTGTCAAAAGCAAAAGGATTTACTGTAGAAAATATTTCCAATATTCCAAGAGTTGACACAATCCCTCCTGTAATTCATGATATATCTATAAGTCCAAGGTTTGTACCTAGAACTTATCAGATTTATTTAATTATGAATGCAACAGATGAAATAGAACTTGATACATGTTATGCACAAATAATTCTACCTGATTTAAGTTCAGATTTTTTATATGGATTATGTTCTGGTGAATATTATACAACATCTCAAATAGGTTTACACAATGTAACATTTTTTGCAAATGATACTTCTGGCAATTTAGCTTCTTTAAATGATTCATTTGAAGTTGGTCCAATAATTCTTTATAGTTCCGAAGTTCTTTCTTATAACAACTCTCCAATTCTCTTTAATGCTGAGATATATGTGGATAATTCTTTATTTAGTTCTGATAATAATATTAATGGTGTTTTTGAAAGAAATGTTTCTGCTTTTGTTTATGATATTGTTTATAGATTATTCAATGACACATTTAGTGTAAGATTTAATGGCTTTAATGTAACTGAAAATAATAATGGAAGTATTGGCTTTGACAAGTTTATTGGTTTTGAAGATTCCTTAGCTGTTTATGCAATTGAGACAAATTATACTTTTGATAATGCGACAGTAAATATTTTCTATAATGACCTCTCTTTTACAAATCAAAATAATTTAAGAGTAAGAGTATGTGAGAACTGGAATTTTACTCAGAGACAGTGTTTGTCTTCTTGGGGTGAATTAGCTATAGTTCAGAATACTACTGGAAATTATTTATCTTTTAATAGAAATAGTTTTAGTGCATTCAAGTTAATAGAATTGTCTGGTAGTAGTAGCGGTAGCGGAGGAGATGGTGGTGCAAGTTCGCCTACTCCAAGTCCTCCTGCAGATAGTACAAATGAAGATAATCAAGAGTCAGTTGTCCCTTCTGATAATAGGGATAGTCCTTCTGGTTTAGATGCTGGTGGAGGAGGCGGAGGTGGTTTTAATCCAGATGGTGTACAAGACACCAACTTAAGTTTAGGCCATAATGAAAGCTCTGGCATTGGTACAAATGATAATTTATCTGATAATTTGAATTTGACAAGATGTACTCCTAACTGGGATTGTAGTGAGTGGAGTGAATGTTCTTTAGACGGATTTAAAAATAGGACTTGTGTTGATATCAATTCATGTGATCTTGCTGAATCAAAACCTGAACTGGTCTCAATTTGTACTACCTCTGAAAATGTACCATTTAGTAGTCAAAGGGATTATATAATTGGTTTATTAGTCATTATTGGTTATTTTTCTTTAATATTTCTAACTTATAATCTTGGTAACAAACTCCATTTTGGAAATAAGCAGAGTATATTTAAAATGTTTGGTTTTAAAATAAATTTTATTAATCTTGTTTTAATTTCTAATCTATTAATTTTTGTCTTAGTAGGTTTTTTATCATTTGTATATGGAATAATTTATTCTTTAATTCTTGGGCTTTTACTTGAATTGATACTTTATTTTATTTTACATCATTATGTTATCAATTTTAAAAAGAAAAAAGTTTAATAATATTATATTTTTCTGAAAAAATTCATTTTTCTAAACAAATTCTTTCATTAATAATTTTTTTAAATTCTTCATAAGCTTTATCTAGAGTGTCATTTATGATAATATTTTCAAATTTATTACTATTTTCAAGCTCTTTTTTTGCATCTTTGAGTCTTTTTTGTATCGCATTTTCTTCATCAAGCCCCCTATCTCTAATTCTTTTTTCTAAATCTTTTATTGATTTTGGGGAAATGAATATACAGGTAGCATCATCTTTCAATTTAGATTTAAGATTTAATGCTCCCTGTATATCTATGTCTTTCATAAGTAAATCTCCTTTTTCAAGGCTTAAAAGCACTTTTTTTTCTATAGTTCCATAGTAATTATCAAACACTAAGGCCCATTCTATAAATTCATTTTTTTTTATTTTTTCTTTGAATTCTTCTATAGATAAAAAATAGTAGTTGATTCCTTCAATTTTTCCTTCTCTTTTTTTTCTAGTTGTAGCAGAAACAGGAAAAATTATTTTATTAGGATTTTCTTTCATATACTTTTGTATTAATGTGTTTTTTCCAACTCCAGATGGGCCTACTATTATGAAAAAGTGCCCTAAGTATTTTTTATTATCCATATACATAAAGAAATAGTTTTTTATTTAATATACTTTAGTTAAAAAAGAGTTCAACTATTGTTAATCCAATCCCTGGAAAAAAAACATTTGCTAATAGTATTGCAATTCCACCTAATAAAAAAGGAACCATTAAAACAATTAGAGTTTGGCTTAGAGAGAAGTCATATATTGTATGAATTGCTAAAAACATTGTATAAATGAACCAAAGGAGAAATACGCTTAATAGAAACATTCCCCATATTAAGTCAAATATTGAGATTATTCCAATTAAGTATACTAATATTGTATAAACAATTGCAGTATGAAATCCAACTGAAATTAATGGTTTTGTGTGTTTTCTTTTATCAACAAGTTCAGCCATTAAGCCAAAAAACCCATAAACTCCATAAACCACAACATTAAAAAAGAACGGATATATCATTAAAAGTCCCCATATTACTGGCATATTTAATTCTCTTCCATTTACACTTATTCCTCCTGAGATTAAAGTTGCAATATAGAAAACTAGAACAATTACATAATTTACAAATAAAGTGCTTAAAAATATTTCTTCAAGGCTTTTTTCCCTTGCAACTGTCTTTACTGTTTGCTTATCAAAGCCCAGTATCTTTAATCCATCTAATATTGAGTGAGTTAAGTACATTTTAATAAAATTTAAAACTATGATTTATATAAATATTATTTATTATTCATAAGTAGATTAAATATTATTGTTTATCAACTTTAACAATCCATTCTCCTTCAAGGTTTATTTTTTGATTTTCAAGTAGTTGTTTTATTTCTTTCATTTTTTCAATTGAAATAACTATTTTTTTTTCTATTTCTTTTGTTTGCTTGACCATTTTTTCAGTTGAGTTTTCATCAAATTCTAGTTTTACCGATAAAATTTTTGTTAAATCCTTCTGGGCATCTTCTATTTCCTTTCTTTTTTTTTCAAGTTCTTTTCCATTTTCATCTAATTTTCTTTTTAATTTTTCAATTTCTTTTTCATTATTCCTATTTTCCTTTTCCAGTTCCTCTATTTTTTTATTTGTATCTTCCTGAAGTTTGTTAAATTCTTGAAGAAGTTGGTTTGATGCTTTTCTTTTTGTATCAAGTTCATGTTCTAATCTATGAATCTTTTTTTCAAGCACTAAGTTTTTTTCTTTTATTTTATTTGCTTTCTCCTCAAGAGTAAATTTTATGTGTTTACAATCTGAATACTCGGTCCAGTATACAAGTCCTAGGGTTAATATGAATGGGATTGGTTTTATACATTTTTTTTTACCCATTTTTATTCTATCATTTATTTGAGAAACTTTAGCTTTTATTATTTCAATTGCAATTTTGTTGTCTTCTATTTGAAATTTAGTTTTTTCTATTTTTTGCTCTGCACTTATTAATTCTTTTTTGCTTTTCTTTTCTGCATCACTTTCATGATATACTTTTTCAAGTTTTTCTTTTTTTTCAAGATTTCTTTCAATTTGCTTTTCAGTTTCAAGTATTTTTTCTTCAAGCCAAACAATTTTTTCTTCTTCATATATTTTTTTGTCCCTTTTTTTTTGTTCAAGTTTCTCTTCTTCCATCTCAATTTGTTCATTTAACTGCTTTGTTTTTTCAGCTTCTTCGCTTTTAATGGCATTTGAGTATGTCTGAATCTTATTTTTCATATCTTCCAATTTATCTTTATAGTTTGATTGGTTTATAAGTTGATTTAATATTTCAATTTGAGATGTTTTTTCCATAAAATTATAATCATCTAAAGAAGGTTTTTTGAATTTGCTTTTATTCTGCTTGAATTTCTTTTCAAGTTCCTCTGAAACTTTTTTATGATTCTTATAAACCCCAAATACTGATATTCTTTTTGGTTGTTTTTTAATGTAATCTTCTAAAATCTGAATTATTTCTTTGTTTTTATTTAAAAAATTGGAATGGTCTCCAAGAATATTTATATTATCTATTTCAGGATAGATTTCTATTTCTTCTTTATTGTCTGAAAAGAATAATTTATTTTTTATGTAAAATACTTTTCCTTCTATGTTTGAAGTTGTCATAACAAGAATAGTGTTAAAAATATTTATAAGTCTTTGCTGTTTGCACTAACATATGCTTGATAGATTAATTGATTTTTTGAGTTCTGGTGGTCTTTTAATTTTATTTATTCTTCTTTTTCTTGAAGGTAACCCTATATTTGGTTCATTCATTCCAGGCCAAATGCTTACAATATTTGCTGGGATTTTAATTTCAACAAGGGAAATCTTCAATCTATATATTGCTATATTTGTCGTATTTTTTGCTTCATTCTTAGGAGATTTGTTTGGATTCTACTTAGGGAAAAAACTTGGAGTTAAAGGACTTTCAAGGTTTGGAATTAGTGAGAAATCTTCGATATACAAATCTTCGTCTTCATTTTTTAAAAATTTTGGAGTATGGTCAATAATTCTTGGGAGACAATTTAATTTAACTAGAGCATTTATGCCCTTTCTTGCTGGTGTTTTTTCTATGGGTTTTTACAAATTCTTATTTTTTGCTTTTTTGAGTAATGTTTTGTGGGTTTTTACTTCATTGATGCTTGGTTATTATTTTGGACATCTTTTACTTGACAAAATTGAATTTATATTAACATTCACTACAATTCTAATTATTTATCTTTTTATTATTTTTCTAGTTTACAAGTCTTTTAAGAAGTTTTTTAGGGAAAATTCCTATTTGATTCGTGAGTATGCAATACACTCAATTATTTCGATTGGAACATTTTTTATAATTCTGATTTTATTTATATTTATATACAAATTTGGTTTAAGCAATTTTATCAATGAATCTTTTAATTTCTTTTTATTTGTTGAAGTTGCTAAATTTTTCTATTTTTTAATATCCCCACAATTTCTTATTTTTTGTTTTTTGTTTTTGCTTGGTTTTTTATTTTATAAAAAGGAATTTAGATTAGCAGTTATAATGTTATGGGGGTTTCTTCTATCTATATTTGTTTCTATGTTTTTATTTTTCCTTTTAAGGATGTTCGGACTTTTTGTTCCTTATGTTTCAATAATGTTTTTGACAATTTTTGTATTTTATATTTGGATTTTAATTAGCAAAATATCAAATGATCAAAAAAACAAAAACTATTTAAATTTTATATTGATTATTATTTTATTTTTTGCAATATATTCTAAGGCCACTGTTTCTGGAGATTTTTTTAGGGTTATCTTTTCTTTTTTCATGGGGGCTTTAATTTGTGAATTTTTAATAATATTGTCCCATTACAAGTTCATGGATAAAATATTGTCAGTTTCTGTAACAGGTAATAATGGGAATTAACTCAGTTTAAATAGTGACAAATCATTTTAAATAAAAAGGATTAAGAATAATTAACAATTATAAAAAATGGTATTGGGTTTAATAGATTTTTTGCTAGGAGGAAAAAAAAAGACTAAAGTTCCAAAGTCTGGACAAATTACAACTCCTTTGACAGGCGTTGGTGGAAATACTGAAAATTCTGCAGCAGTTCCAAATGGGACTGATATCCCGACAGAAAATGTTTCTGGACAACAAGCACAACAGGTTCAAGAAAGGCCTGTTTCATCTGAAAGTTCTTTTTCATCATCTGGTGATGGGCAGAAGAAGTCTCTTTCAGAAGTTCTCTCAAAGATTAATTCTGAATTGAAAGCAACTAATGAAAAAGTAACTGAATTAGTAACTGAAGTTAAGGGAATTGAAAATTCAGTTAATACTCTTGGACATAGGTTAGATGAACTTGAAGAATCAAAGAAGATTGGCGATGAGAAGTTTTCTGAAATTGAATCAAATATGAGTAAGTTTTTATCCCTTTACGAGCTTGTTAACAATCAATACAATCCTTTTGTGGAAAATCAGCAATCTGCTGTTGGAAATGCATCAATTAAGGAAATAATGCTTGATTCTAATGGGAACTCCTATGAATCTTCTGGAAGCGGTTCTATGCCTAAAATCAATTCAATTGAAGATATTCCTGACATTAAGAAAGATATGAAAACACTAGATGTTTCTAAAGCTTCTGATTTGGATTCATCTTTACTTGAACTTGATACATTAAATATTGAAGAAGCCGCAGGAGATGCAGTTCCACTTACAAGACTTAAGAATAACACAAATTCATTAGTTATCATACTTAGTTGGCTTGAATACTTGATAAAAAAAGTCGGAATTGACGAAACTAGAAACACATTGAGATATTACACAGAGGTTTTAAGATGGATAACTCCAGAAGTTTACTTCGACCTTGATAAGTATCTTAGAGGTATGAGAGATAAAAAGAATATGGATGAAGATGAGAAACTAAATGTTAAAGACCACATTGTTTCACTTTACTTCATAAGCAAACTTAATGAAAAAACACTAGATGAAAAGTTAACTCGTGCGGTGTTACAAATCATTAAACAATAATTATTTTTTATTATTTATATCAAATGTCAGAAAAGAAAAGATTTGGACATGTAATTTATTCTCAAAAAAAAGGATTTGGAGATGCAGCAAGTACGCTAATACTATTTATCGCTGTAGTTGCGGTAAGTGTTGGCTTGGTAATTGCTATACAAAATTATACTTTAAAAACTCAGGACTCAATGAGTTTTCAAAATGAACTTACAAATAATCAAATTAGAACTTCAATTGATATAATAAATGTTTTTTATAATTCATCAAATGAAAATTTATATATCTATGTTAAAAATTTAGGACAAACAAATTTAGATGGTGATGGATTTTCTTTATTTGTAAATAAATTTTATGTTCCTCAATATGATTCTTATAAAGCAGAAGATTTATTGACTCCTCTAGGTATACTTCAACCTTCTCAAGTTGGAGTTTTGGTTGCTAATCTTTCATTAGATTCTGGGACTCATGTGGTTAGGCTTGTAAGTCAGTATGGTGGTACTGGTGCAACAGATTATTTTAATAACTAATATTTAAAATGGGATTTAATACTGTTGTTGGATTTGGATTTGCTTTTATAATTATTTTTGGAGTATTTGGTGTTGCTTTTTTGACAGTTACTAAAACTTTTTCAGATAATATTGCTTTACTTGAGTATACTCAGAGTACTATGGAGAAATCTAAAAGTTCATTATTTTTAAGAAATGTATATGTTGATTCTGGTAGATTAAAAATTGAAGTTGTAAATAATGGATTTTCAAATTATTTTTTTAAAGATGGAGAAAATTTATGTTTAGATATTATTATTGATGGTGAATATATTAATCGAGATAATATTGATTTTTTTTTTAAAACGCCAAGGGGGAATTATAAGATTTTAAAACCTGGTGAAGTAGGTATTGTTGAATTATCTGGAAATTATACTAATGATGATAATTTTAATGTATTATTTATTTCTTGTAATGGTGTTAGATATGAGGTTTTAATTGATTCAGATAAATATGATTGGTATGATTTAGATTATGCGAGAAAGTCTACATTTACAATTTTTAATCCTTCATCTTTAGATGTTGAGAGTTTTTTTTATGTTCTTAGTATAAATGGTACTGATGTTGATTTTTCAAAAGCAAATGAAAATAATTTATCTATGATATCTGATTTATCAAATCAATTAGTTTTGGATTTGAATTTTGATGAGTATAGTCAAGAATTAGAAGATTTTTCAAAATATACTCAAACTGTTTTTTTAGGTTCAACTTCTAGTGTGGAAATTTCAGACCCAGTAGAAGTTGATGGGGTCTATTTTGGTGGACTCAATTTTGATGGCAGTTCAAATTATTTAAGAATTATTGGAGATTTATCATTAATGGTTGAAAAACAAAAAACAATATCTGTTTGGGTTGATTGGAATGGTGAAGGTGATGAGATACAGACAATATTTTCAAATGGTGCTGATTCAAATTCTTTATCTATTTTAAATGATAGTAGGGTTCAGTTCACATTAAATATTTCAGGCATATTAAGGACTCTTAATTCAAATCTGACAGTTGGTTCGGAGTGGAATCATATCTCTGCTGTTTATGATGGGGAATTTATGAGGGTGTATATAAATGGTATGCTATCTGGTGAGTTAGCTGTTTTAGGAGATATTAATTCAGTTTCTTCTGATAATTATGTAGGTAGGTCTATTTCAAATATGAATTTTTATAATGGTTCTATAGATGAGTTAAAAGTTTACAATATAGGTCTTAATGATGAAGAAATTAAATTATTATATTCTGGTAGGGTTCCTTTTAGAGTTATAGATTTCACTGTTGATTATTGGGATTCAAATTTACAAGAGGCAAATTTATCATTTGAAATTCCTTTTATGTTTGGAGATGATTTTGCAGTTGTTGATTTATATTATTATTTAAGAAGTACTATTGAAAAAGAAGAAGATGAGTTTACTCCTCCAACACCTCCTACAGGGCCAGATCAAATTAATGATTTGTCTTCGACTCCTGGAAATGGAGAAGTTAATTTGATATGGTCACCACCTCCTCAAGGAGATAATTCTATTGTAGAGTATGTGGTTCAATATGGTCTGGTTTCAAGTGGTGTTTTTAATTATACTTATTCTTCAGGGAGTTCTACTAGTGCAATTATATCTGGTCTTGAAAATAATGTTGATTGGCAATTTAGGGTTTATGCTGTTGATTCTGTTGGTATCACGGGCCCTACATCAAATGTAGTTACTGAAACTCCGACTGGGAGATATTGGATAACTTCAGATACTACTACTAATTTAGGTTTTGATGGTACAGCAAATCAGGGTATTAATGCGGTTACATATGCCCAATTACTTTTTGGAAGTGTTTCTCCTTCTACTTCTGCTTGTGTTCAGAGAAGAATTTCTAATGGTGAGTTTGAAATTGCAAATCAATATACTAGTGTATTTGCATCTCAAACGGAGATTTCTGCTAATTCTTTGGCATCTTTGACTGTTGATGGGCAATTTGCCTCTGTAATTTGGAGGGCTTTTTTGTATGAGTATAATGATATCTCAGGTAATGTTAGGCAGTTAGGATTTGCCCAAAATACTACTTTGACTAATAATTTCGAGCTTCTTAATTTTCAATTTAATAATACTCAATTTAATGTTTCATCAGGAAATAGATTAAAAATACAAATGACTGCTGAGTTATCAGGTAATAATAGGTGGGTTTATTTATGTTATGGGAGTGGGACGCAGAGTTATTATGAATTTAATAGAGTTATTTCATAGTTTTTATTTCTTAG
>SKGP01000082.1 GCA_007117405.1 Candidatus Woesearchaeota archaeon
AAAAAGATTATGAAGAGAAAAATGATGGTTTAAACAGAAAAATAGATGTTAAATCTGAAGGCGAACTTGAATATAATGATTATTTTAAAATTGTAATAAAATTTAACTTACAAATGGAGGGTAAGCAAATTACTATAGAAACACCCGAGGGACAGCCACTAAGAAGAGTTAAGGGAACTGCAAAGTTAATTGTTAATTCGTATGTTCAAGCAGACTGGCAAAATAAAAGAGGAAAAGGGCCACTTGCAACTTTTTTAGATAAGGTTCATTCACATTATATCGGCCATCATGAACAAGAAAAATGTATTCTTCATGCTGCAACAGATATGGGAGAACTTCTTGCAAGATTCAAACAACAAATGAACGCACTATAAAAATGAATAAAAAAGCATCAGCTCAAATTGGAATTGTAATAATTGCTTTTGGAGCTTTACTTATTTTAGGAAGTTTCTTTTTTGAAACCACAGGAAACAATGATAAAAAAAATGATGAAACTTGGGAATATAGAGACTCTTTTCTTTTTTACATAAACAATGTTGAACTTGGAAGACAAAGCAGAGTCACAGAGACATTTCCAAATATTGAGTTAGGTTCTAGAGAAATTTATAATACAATTTATCTGGGAAATACTTTTCTTCTTACTGCTAATGCATTTACCAAAAATTCAAACACAAGAACACTTTATTTTGAAAAACCAGAGTATTTAAATGAAGTACTTATATATTTTAATCCAAAAAGAACAATTGGAAAAGAAGATTTAATAATTAGCATAGATGGGAATAGAGTATTGCAAACTATGGCTCTTCAAAAAGACTCGCCAATAAGAGTACATGGTTCAAATATAAAAAATAATTCTGTTCAAATAACTTTTGAAATTGAAAAACCAAAATGGTATCAACTATGGAAATGGAATAAATTTGAAATGCATGATTTAAGGATTGTTGAGGTAAAACAAAATAGAGCAAATAATGAAAGAGTATTTAATTTTCAAATAGAAAAAGATTCACTTGATAAAGTTTATATTGATCTTGTAATTTCTTGTGAAGAACTTAAAGAGGTATCTGAAGCAATAGAAGTGAATGTGAATGGATTTATTGTTTCTAATTCAAACCCTCAATGTCTATCAAGACATAATAGAATTACTGCACATGTGCCTACAAGTGTATTGAATGAAGGTAAAAATACCTTAACTCTTAAGACTGATGGATATTATAAAGTTGCATATAGCATAAATAAAATATATTTTAATGAAAAAGATTTTCATAGATTTACAATTAACAACTTCAATGATATTTATGATGTTGTAATATTTGGGGATTTTGAAACTGAAAATCTAGACCTTAAAATTAATTCTAGAATTATAAGCATAAAGAGAAATGAAGCTAGGTCTATAATTAGTCTTCTTAGAGTTGGAACGAATGAATTAACAATTCTTACAAAACCTGTTACAATAAGAGAACTTGCTATTGAAAAGAATGAAAGAATAAACTAAATTCATAATTCCTTTTTATCTGTTTTTATCATGTTTATTAGTTCGGGAAATTCTGAGACTCTGAAATGACCATTCTTATTTTTTAGAGTATGAATTTTTGCAGTTTTTAATTTTTTTTCATATTTTTTAGCATGAACTAATGGAACTATTTTGTCATCTTCAGAAAAAAGTAGGTGTAAGTTTTTTGAACTTTCATCGAGTAGACTTAAATCTGATTTCAGTTTAAACCCACCTGCTAAGTCCTCCTCTGAAAGAGTATTGTCATATGGAGGTGCAACTAAATAAGTAGATAGAATTTTCTTTGGAAATTTATTTTCAGAAAGGTACTTTGCAAGAAAAATTCCACCTAATGAAAAGCCAACAAGAATAATATTGTCTTCTATAAAAGGGAAATGTCTTTCAAAATGAATTTTCCATTCAAGATATTTTGCATTATCTTTAAGTGGAAATCTTGGTTTTATTATCTGAAAATTAGAACTAAGTTTCTTATTAAAATAATTTGAACTCCAAGAATCATAATCTTCAATTGAGATCTCTCTTGTTTTTAAAAAATTCAAATAATCTTTCTTACTTTTGAAAGTCATTCCACCATGAATGAACAAAATTTGTGTTTTTTCTTCCATAATAATAACGATAGGCCAAAATTTATTAAATTTGTCAAATAAAGTTCAGGATATACTCGTATAAAATAGAATCTAATCTAGCATTTATTGGTTTTTTATAAAAAAATTATGCTGAGTGTGATTGTTATGTGCAGAACGGGATATGGTCAAGAAAATTTTTATCGCTTTATTTCCAGTATGCTTTTTAGTAAGTGACAGCTGAAATAGTCGCAAAAGCTTCTATCTTACACCGCACTCCTATCAAACTCGTCTTTTACGAGCAAGCTATGTATCTTTTTTAGAGGAGAGTTTCAGGCTTAGATGCTTTCAGCCTTTATCTCTGACAGCGTAGCTGCTCTGCGTGCCCATATGGACAACAGATACACCAGTGGCTGCGACACGCCGTTCCTTTCGTACTAAACGTGTCTTTCTCGCAGATACTAACACTCCAAGCAGATATTATACCAACTGCCTCACAGCGTTGTGAACCCAGCTCACGAACCCTTTTAATGGGTGAACACCCCCACCTTTGGCAGCTTCTGCACTGCCAGGATAGGATGAGC
>SKGP01000066.1 GCA_007117405.1 Candidatus Woesearchaeota archaeon
AAACTTATTTTCTTATCATAACCCAAAACAAAATCATAAAATTCCATATTAATAATAATATACTATATTTGTTTATAAAATTTCCTTATTTTACATAATAATTATTAATAGTATAGACACTACTTCTATATTAATACAAAAGATTAATATATTAAAAATTAAGATTGTTTATCATGGCAAAAATAAAATCGTTCACAATGGCAAGTATTGCTTTCATCTTAGTTCTTTTTTCAGGACTAATCTGGGCTGATTCCAATGGAATTTGGCACCATGCTCAAGATATAAGACCTGGTACATTTGGAGAAGATGAGACTCTTAATGGATATAACGACCCAACAGTTTACTATATTTTTGATAATCCTGTTGAATTTAATAGACAAGTTGAATTTAATGACAATGTATCTGTAAGTGGCGAAATGGCAGTGGATGTAATTAAACCAAATTCTGGAAATAATGTGATAATACAATTAGGATAAAATGAATAAAATCAAGGAATACATACTAATTGGCATTATGATTCTTCTAGGAATTATTTTAATTTTTTTTATATACAATAACTTTTCTGAAGATGAAACTATTACTGGTGATAATCAAAGTATTTTACCTAATGAAAATCTAGAAGAAATTAATTCTGAAGTTGATAATCAAAAATTCATAAATGCAAAGCTCACCTTAAATGAAAATTATTGTAATGAAATAGATAATGAAGAGCTAAAAGGCGAATGTATAAAAGAAATAAATAGAAGTAAAACATTTCTTGATGCTATTGAAAGTGATGATATAGAATTGTGTAATGTATTTGAAGACAATATATTGATTTGGTGTCAAGATTATTACTATATGGCCAAATCCTCTGAATTTAATGATTATCAATATTGCGATCTAGTTCAAGATGAAAATAGAAGAAAAGATTGCTATATGTAAATCAATTATAATAAAAAATCTAATTTTATAAAACCTTATAAGAACGATTAAACTTACTTTAAACAATAAGTAATTCCAAAACTATATAAATAAATCCAAGTTCTTTTTAATTATAAATATACATATATAATAACAAATGGCAAAAGATTTAGGACATGCAGTTATGGAGGCAATGAAGAAACCTAATTTAATTAGGAATATAGCAATAGCAGCGCATATTGATCACGGTAAAACTACACTCTCAGACAACCTTTTATCAGGTGCGGGAATGATTTCTGAAGAATTATCTGGAAAGCAAAGATTTATGGACTTTCATGAAGATGAAGCATCTAGAGGAATTACTATTGATGCAGCAAATGTTTCAATGATTCACAATGTTGATGGTGCAGATTTTTTAATTAATTTAATAGATACTCCTGGTCACGTTGACTTTGGTGGGGATGTAACAAGAGCTATGAGAGCAGTTGATGGTGCAGTAGTTCTTTCATGTGCTGTTGAAGGAATTATGCCTCAGACAGAAACAGTTCTAAGACAAGCATTAAAAGAAAAAGTTAAACCTATTCTTTTTATTAATAAAGCAGATAGATTAATTAAAGAGTTAAAATTAACTCCAGAAATGATGCAAGAAAGATTCATTAAGATTATTAATAATCTTAACATATTAATTGAAAAAATTGCACCTCCTGAATTTAAACAAAAATGGAAAGTAAATGTAAATGATGGTTCAGTGATTTTTGGTTCAGCATATTCAAACTGGGCATTATCAGTACCATATATGAAAAAAAAAGGAATTAATTTTTCAAAAGTAATAAATGTATATGAATCAGAAGACCCGGATGAAATAAAAAAACTTGCAAAAGAAGCTCCATTACACACTGTTCTGCTAAACTCAGTTGTAGAGCACTTGCCAAATCCAGTTGATGCTCAAAAATACAGGATTCCACTTATTTGGCCTGGAGAAAGAGAATCACCAGAAGGTAGAGATCTTTCAAATTGTGATCCTAAAGGAGAACTTGGTTTTGTAATTACTAAAATCACACAGGATAAACATGCAGGAGAAGTATGTACTGGAAGAATGTTTTCAGGTACAGTAAGAAAAGGAATGGAAGTTGTTACATCTTCAGGTAAAAAAGGAAGGATTC
Source organism: Candidatus Woesearchaeota archaeon (assembly GCA_007117405.1). Taxonomy (GTDB): domain Archaea; phylum Nanobdellota; class Nanobdellia; order Woesearchaeales; family UBA583; genus UBA583. The sequence continues at coordinate 2,067 of SKGP01000066.1, forward strand.
AACAAGTATTTATCTCAAAAGGACCACAAAGAATTCAAATTGAAGAGGCTGTTGCAGGAAACATACTAGGAATTGCTGGTATTAAAGATGTAAACGTTGGTGAAACAGTATCCACAAAAGGAATTACACCATTTGAAGATATCCAACATATATTTGAACCTGTTGTAACTGTTGCTGTTGAACCTACAAAACCTGCAGATCTTCCAAAATTAGTTGAAGTTCTTAAAGTAGTTGGAAAAGAAGACCCATCACTTAAAGTAACTATTAATGAGGAAACTGGTGAATTCTTAATTGCAGGAATGGGAGAACTACATCTAGAAGTTGTTACAAACAGAATTAAATCTGAAAAACATATGGATATCAAAGTTTCTCCACCTATTGTTGTTTACAGGGAATCAGTTAGTAAACTATCACCTGTAGCAGAAGGAAAATCACCTAATAAACACAATAAATTTTATATGACACTTGAACCATTAGAACCTGAATTTTCAGAAGCTATTGCAAATGGAGAAATTCATGAA
>SKGP01000093.1 GCA_007117405.1 Candidatus Woesearchaeota archaeon
AATTTTAATTCATCTTTTTCCATTAAATACTATTTTAAAAAAACTATTTATATATTTAATTTGTAATTTAAAGGGAAACAAAAACTAACTGGAATTAATGTGGGCAATTGTACATTTTATTTCGAAATATGAGAAATCTTCTCCAACTATTTCTTTTATATCAGATAGTTTATCAATATTTTCCTCATTTATAGATTCTTGAATCTTTTCTCTCTTTTCAGTTCCTATAACATCATCTACAAATATATGGCCCATAGTTATAAGCTCAATTATTTGTCTTTCAACAGAGTCTCGTTTAAATTGCCTAATTCTCATTATATCTTCAATATTTTTCCCATAGTTAAAGAGTTCTAATGTAATTGATAAGGTTGCAGTTGGTTTTTTTCTCTTGAAATTAGAATTCCAATTTTTCCAACCAATAGTTCTCTTATCTTCACTCATCTAAATTTAAATAGATGTTTAATATTTAAATAACTTTCTGAAAAATCCGTTTCTTATTATTCAAGAAGATCTATTCTTTTTATATGCCTTGGTTCATTTGAAAACTTAGTTTTTAAAAAATTTGAAATTATTGATTTATATCTCCTATGATCAAAATTTCTTGCTCTTAGGGTTACTATATTTGCATTATTGTCTTTTCTTGCCATTATTGCTGAATATTTATCATATGCAAAAGCGGCCCTTATTCCATGAGTTTTGTTTGCAGCTATCTGCATTCCTGTCCCTGAACCACAAATTAATATTCCTAGATTTTCTTTATCACATGAAACCTTTTCTGCAACTTTTTTTGCATAAATAGGATAATCAACTTTTGTTTTCATGTTATAAGTTCCAAGGTCTTCATAATCAACTTTCAAATCATCTAAAATTTTTTTTACTTCTTCTTTCGCTAGAAAACCTGCGTGGTCTGAACCTAAATATATTTTTTTCATTTTCATTCAACTATTACCTTTAAACCTTTCCCAAAATCTTTTGAGTTAAGCCTCCTTATATAATCTGAGATATTTTCAAAAAAGTAAGGCTTATTTTGTTCTTGTATTTTCCCTATTGTGAAATATGCTATAGCCATCATACCTGCTTGCCCAACCCAACTGGGGATATCAATTTTTAAAATATCATTTGAAAAATCTGCTTCTCCATCACCAAATTTAATACACAATTCAGTTTTTGAAGGAACAACAGTTATTGCATGTTTTGTTTCTTCAAATGTTTTCACATCTCTTGCTATTTTTCTCCCAAAAAGCTCTATGAACTTCACTTCAAAAAGATGATTTAAAGGTGCAAACTTATTTGGTGTTAATAAAAGAAATCCATTATATGAAGACAAATTTTTTGGAATTTTAGGCTCAACATTTTTTAAAATAAACTCTCTGATTTTTGCAGGTTCCTCCCGTGTTTTTGCAAATATCCACCCCATATATGTTGAAGTGTTGTAGGTATATGGTTCCCTATTCTTGTGGGTTATGATTGTATTTTCTTTTCCTAATATTTTTTGAGCAGGCGAATTTTCTGTGCAAGTTACAAGTTGTGTTGGAATTTTTTTCTCTTTTGCCGCCTGAGCAATTATTGGTGCATGTTTTGCACCTGATGCAGAAAATATCACAACTCCATCAACACCTTCCCTTTTTATTGCATCAACATAGTTATTTTCATCTGCAAATATAGCATCTGTATTTTCGTATAATATTTTCGCAGTTACTATTGCATTTCCAGAACCCACAATTACTGGTTTTTTAAAATTTTTAATATTGACTTTTGAAAAACCTTCTTTCTCAAAAAGTTCTAAAGCGCCAAGAGTTACTATGCAAAGAGAAGGTAAATTGTTTTCATTAAAATTTTTTAAATATTCTAAATTATCAAATTTCATTTTTTCCCACTCTCTGTTTTCATTTTTTTTTCATACTCTTCCCAATCTTTAGTAAATTTTGCAATTCCCATATCTGTCAATTGATGATGGTAAAGTTTCTTAAAAACTGTGGCTGGAATTGTTGCAATGTCAGCACCAATTTTTGCGCATTCATAGACATGCTCTGGACTTCTTATACTTGCCGCAAGAATTTTTGTTTCAAATCCATAATTTTTGTATATTTGCTTTATATCTGAAATTAATTCAATTCCCCTCCAACCTTCATCATCAATCCTACCAATGAAAGGACTTATAATATACGCTCCAGCCTTTGCAGCAAGCAGAGCTTGATTTGCTGAAAAACACAAAGTTACATTGCATCTTATATCATCCTCGGACAAAATGCTAACTGCTTTGAGTCCTTCTGGAGTCAAGGGTACTTTTACAACAATATGTTTATCCATTGCAGCCAACTTTCTCCCTTCTTCAACAATTACTTCTGCCGACGAAAGGTCTGTTACTTCAACTCTCAAAGTAAAATCACTCATATATTTATTTAAAATTGAGACAATACTTTTTATCTCTTTTTTCAAATCTTTTCCTTCTTTCAAAATAAGTGTAGGATTTGTAGTAACTCCATCAATAAGCCTAAGCTCTGCAATTTCAGATATCTCTTCTATGCTTCCTGTGTCAAGATATAATTTCA
>SKGP01000062.1 GCA_007117405.1 Candidatus Woesearchaeota archaeon
ATAGAGGAATGCAAAGAGACTTAATATAAGACAATATAGGCCTACAATTATCAGATTTATTCTAATTACCTTTGATTCTTCTCCTTTTAGATTAACAAGAGCAGATACTGCTACAATGTTGTGGATTGCTATCATATTCCCTGCAGCCGCCCCTGCAACTTGCAAAGAAAGTATCAAACTTTCAGGTAAACCACTTTCAATTGCCACAGAATTTTGCAAAGAAGAAAATATCAAGTTGGAAACTGTACCAGAACCTGCTATAAATGCACCAAAAGCACCTATGATTGGAGCAAAAAATATATACAATATTCCAAATCCAGAAAATAAAGAGGCGATTGTTCCAGGAATTCCTAACATACCTATAGAATTAATGTTTGAATAAATTAAAATCTGAACAAATCCCAAAGTAAAAAGAAGAGTTACAAGTACAAACTTCCCTTTATCAAAAGAGACCCTAACTATCTCTTTAAACTCTTTTAAAGATATTCTCAATACAACTGCAAAAATCAAAAATGTAGCCATTATTAAAAACCAAGGATGATAAAGATTCAAAGTGTGCCCTATGTTTGTACTAAAAAAAACTACTCCAAATGAGAGTTTATCCCTTAAATATCCACCAATACCAAAAATGTCTCTTCTGGTTGCTATAAAAAGTATTATTAAAAACATGTAAGGAAAAATGCTTGAAAAAATACCTTTCTTATTAACTATCTTTACTTTCAATACTTCTTTTTTTACAAATATTCCTTTTTTAACAAAAAATGCAGTTACAGTAAAACCAATAATTGCAGCAATTACAGAAGGTAATTCTGGACCTAAAAAGTAAGCAGTAAGAACAAAAGGAACTGCGAATGAAATTCCTGCAACCAGAGCAATCAGAACATATTCCTTCAACTTTTTAAGATTTTTATGTTCAAGTAGATTGTAGACTGTAAGTAAAACCAAAGGCATGAAAATACCCACAAATCCACCCATTAAAGCTGTCTGGAAAGTAATTTCAGCAATATTTGCACTTTCCACAGAGTTTTCAATTCCAACTATAATTGGAGTTCCAAATGCTCCAAATGAAACTGGCACAGTATCTGCAATTAATGCCACAACTACGGCAGTCAAAGGTTTTATCCCAAGAAGAACTAATAATGGGGCTGCAATTGCAGCAGGAGTTCCAAATCCGGCTATTGCTTCAAAAAAAGCCACTACAAACCAACCTATTAAAATAATTTGAATTTGATTGTCAGAACTAAAATTCTTTAAAAACTCTCTTAAAATATCTAGTTTCCCTGTAACTTTCATTAAATGATATAAAAAAAGCACAGAAAGAATAATCAAAAAAACTTCAATACTAATTAGAAATCCTCTTAATGAAGCAGCAGATAAAATATCTCCGCCAACTCTCCAAAAAAAATAAAGTATTGCAAGAGTTAAAAAATAAACCAATCCCATAACCTTAAAGGCTTTTACATTTTTTACTATAAGCAAATAGGTTATAAGTACAAAAGGTAAAAATGCTAATATTTCATAATACATAAAAATTACCCCAAATTAAAACCTTTTAAATATTTGTTAGTATTCAAGAAAGAGTTCAAAATAACTAATTTGAAAAAAGAAGATTGTAACTTTCTTTTGCAATCATAAGTTCTTCATCTGTTGGAATTACTAAAATTTTAATTTTTGAATCTTCCATACTTATAATTCCAGACTTTTTTGTTTTATTTAAATTTTTATTAATATCAGCGCCTAACCATTTAAAACCTTCACATACTTTTTCTCTCACTAATGAACTATTTTCACCAACACCTGCTGTAAAAGCAATAAAATCAAGACCACCAATAACTGGAATGAATTCTCCTATTTTTTCTTTTATTCTCAAGATATACATATTAAAAGCAAGAGTTGAATTAGTATCTCCGTTCTCCATATTATTAATAATATCTCTTAAATCTCCACCTTTAACTCCAGAAATTCCTTGTAAACCCGACTCTTTAGTTAATATATGTCTAGTTTTCTCAATCCCATACTCTTCGGCCAAATCTAAAACGGCAATAGGGTCAATATCACCAGTTCTTGTGGACATCATAAGTCCAGAAGTTGGAGAGTATTCCATGCTATTTTTAATGGGAGTGCCATTTTTCCAACCAGTTATACTACACCCACTTCCTAGATGACAAGTTATCCCAGATAGCTTTTCTTTTGGAATGTCCATAAATTTTGTAGATTCTTCAAATACATATTTATGACTAGAACCGTGAAATCCATATTTTTCAATCCCTAGTCTTTTACTTATTTCAATTGGTAAGGAATAAATAGAATCTTCTTCAACTCTTCTGAAAATTGCAGTATCAAAAACTGCTATCTGAGTGATTTTTGGCAAAAGGTTCATCATTACTATTATTCCATTTAGATTACTTGGATTATGAAGAGGAGCCAAATTATTTATTTTTTCTAACTCTATTATTGAAGCTTTATCAACAATCAATGGCATTTTAAATATTTTACCACCATGCACATACCTATGGGCACAATATAATATCGGATTCGATTTAAAATCAAACTTCTCATCTAATTTTTCAATTGTAATTTTTAAAACTTCTTCAATTCCTAAATTCTCTTTTTCAAATTTAAATAATTGATCATTAAAAAAAGAAATTTTCAAATTTGAATTTAATTGCATTACTCTGTCTGCTTGTACTTTTGCTTTTGATACAAACAAGTTATTATCAAATTCAAATAAATTTAATTTAATAGATGAAGAACCCATATTCGCAACTAAAACATATTTTTTAGAATTCATGTTTTAAAATTGCAATTGACATTTATAAAGTCTTGTGGGAGCATCTCTAGGGAGATTATATCCCTTTGCATCATCCTTGTCAAAATGAACTTCATCAGAGCAGTTTTTGCTTACCCTTACAGTTACTGGACATAACAAATACTTTCCACTTATAGATCTAACTTGTGCAAGTGCATGATTTCCATCTAAAAGTCCACTCTCAAGTGAACTTTTTTCTGATAAATGAACATGTGGCATAGCTCTTATTAACCCATTTTCTGTAACATAACTCTGATTAGTTTCAGGATTAAACACCTGAATTTGAGGTGTTCCACGGATATCCCCAGAGTCTCTTATTGGAACATTATCTAATCTGTAACCTAAATTTAAGATATGTTTTTTCAAAAGTTCTGCTTGAGCATTTTCTCTTGCAGGACCCAGTACTGCTAAATGCTCCACCATCCCATAAGGACCTTTTAAGGTAACTCTCTTATCTGTCAGATATTGTCCTGGTTGAATCAATTCTCTTAATACTACTGGTTTTTTTGAACCATAAAGTTTCTCTTCCATCTCCTTACTCATATGTATATGAGCTCCAGAAATATTTGTTGGCACATTATCAATTACTGGCGTTAGTAATAATTCAGCCAAAGGGTCATTTTTCATATCAGTAAATAATGTTGACACTCTATTATCATAAAAAAAACCATCTTCTAATCTTTTTAATTCAGAAATAAATCTTTTAGCATAAACTCCCACAGGAGGTTTTCCAACTTGTTTTGAAACTAATTCTTCTAATCTTTTTACAACTCCTTCCATATTAGCTTTTCAAAATTTCAAAAGCATATTTGATTTATATAGTTATATAAAGTGTGAAATTTTTTAATAAAAAGTAACACAAATAATTAGACTATTTATTTTAAAGTAATTATTTTCTTTCTTACAAATTTATAGAAATGTAAATGTTTTTAAATACAATTTCATTTGTTTTTATTAAATTAATAAGAAAATTCGGCGATGATGCCAAGATTTCATTTATGCTGATGCGGATTTTTCATATTAATTCTTAAAATGAAGTTCGAAAGAACATCTGGAGAAAATCTCCACAAACTCAAGATTTTAATGATTCCAATATGGAATTATTTTTATCTGTTTCATAAATAAAAAATGGGATGAGAACAATCTGGAAAAATAAAAAATGGGATATCTAAAATATGTAAAAGATGCTTGGAAAAAACCTAGGGAAAATATGGGTGAAAGTTACAGGCTAAAACTTGTTGAATGGAGAAATTCTGATTCAATTGAAAGAGTTGAACATCCAACAAGAATAGACAGAGCAAGGTCTCTTGGGTACAGAGCAAAACAAGGATTTGTTATTGCAAGAGTTAGAGTTATAAGAGGTGGAAAAAATAATCCAAGAATCATGAAAGGTAGAGCTGGAGGAAATAAATCAACTAAAATAACACAAGCTAAAAATTATCAATGGATATGTGAAGAAAGAGCACAAAAAAGATTTCCAAATCTTGAGGTATTAAACTCTTACTGGATTGGACAAGATGAAAAATACTATTACTATGAAATAATTCTTGTTGACATATATCATCCACAGATACTTGCAGACAAGAAAATTAACTGGCTTATCTCAAACAAGCACACAAAAAGAGCTATGAGAGGAATTACTTCTGCTGGGAAAAAATCCAGGGGACTTAGAAATAAAGGATTGGGTTCAGAAAAAGCAAGACCTTCAATTAGAGCAAACAATGGGAGATTAAGATAAAATGGCAAAAAGTCAATTCAGATCAAAAAGACAAGTAAGTGGTAAAAAATACCTTGCTGTAAGAAAAAAGAGACTCTGCGAATTAGGTGGAGAACCCGCTCATACAAACATTGGCTTGAAAAGAGCTAAAGTTAAAAGAGTTATGGGTGGAGCATTAAAAAAAGTTCTTCTTTCAGATGAAGTTGTTTATGTTACATCAAAAGGAAAAACTAAGAAATTAAAGATAGTTAGTGTTGCAAACAATCCGGCAAATGTTAATTTCACAAGAAGGAATGTTATAACAAAAGGATGTATTGTAAAAACTGAAGATGGTGATGTGAAAATAACATCAAGACCTGGACAATCAGGTATATTACAAGGAATCTTGCTATAAAATATTTTATTCTATATTTTTAAATAAAAATTTGAAAAATAAAAAATTAATTTGAACTTATTGATTTTCTTGCATCATTAATTCTATAAATGCTATATGAATCTTCTGAAGCTGAAATAACCATACCGTCAACTAGTACAACACCATTCTCAATTATATATGCTGAACCACTTGAACCAATAACAATAATCTGACCATCAGTATTCAAATCTCCAACGTATCTATCACTTGCAATTATCCTATTTGAAGTTATTTCTCTTTCTCCTGAAACAATAGTATAAGATGCCGAACTCTTAAACTCAGATTTTTCAGAAGCATTGTTCACATTCTGGCTGTATGTTAAAAGAACTAAAAATAAAACTAAAACTACTGCCAATAATAATATTAAAACAACTATGTCTCTACCTTTTCCCATTTTTCTTAATAATTTAATTTTATTGTAATAATAGACAAAAAAACCTAACTTATAAACTTTTTGTTTGTAATTACTAAAAAAAGACAAATTTATAAATATCTGAGTAAAAAGAAATTTATGGAAAAAAAATGGAGAGAAGAACTTGACCTATTAATAGAACAAAACTTAAATGAACTAATTAAAGAAACTAAAGAATATGACTATGCCATATCAAAAGCAAAAAATAAGGGAAAAGCTCAAATTTGGGTTGCTCTTGCAATAATAAACAATAAACTAAACACAATTATAAATAAGAAAGAATATTCAAGGAAAATCCCAGATAAAGAAATAAAAGAGATTATGGAAACACTAGAAAAACTATAGAAGAGTTAAACATAACTTTTATTAATCATTAGTATGTTTATTATATATGATTAAAAATAAGAAGAAAAAGAAAGAACAAACAAACAAAACATTAAAGAGAAAAATTGTCTCAAATACTATGAAAGTTTTGCTTATAGCTTTTATTTTGTATGGTCTTTTCATAACACATTTCTCTAACTCAAATACAATTTCTCTTTTGGCAGTAAGTGAAAATGCAGATGGAATTCCACAGACAGGTTCTCTAGTTGAATTAACATTAAAAACTGTGCCAGGCTCGGGTCAAATATATATTAATATGAATACGCTTGAAGAAATAGATACACAAATTTCAATAGTGAATTCACAGAAAATAGCTTGTGATTTATTCGAACTCAACTGCGAAAGATATGATTTTTATTACGATTTTAGGGGTTCTGCTTTAGTTTTAAAGGGGCCCTCAGCAAGCTCTGCTGTGGCTGTACTTACTGCTAAAACTCTAAAAAGAGAAAACATAGATAAAGGAACTGTTATTACAGGTTCACTAAACTCAGGAGGAATTATTGGGACTGTTGGTGGTATTGAAGAAAAAGTAAAACTTGCTGAAAGAGAAGGTTTTAATAAAGTAATAATTCCCCTTTTTTCAAATTATGAACCTTCAAATGAAACAAAGATTGAGGTTGTAAAAGCAATGGATATCATTGATGCATACAATCATTTTGGAAGAAAAAACTATGAACTAAGAGAATATCCAATAAATAATGAAGAGTATCAAATTCAAATGAGAGAACTTGCAGAAAACCTCTGTTCAAGAGCAGAGTATTTAAGAGAGAAAATTTTAAATGTTGACGATCTCAATCAAACAAGATATGAAAATTTCTTAAGAAATGGAGATAGGAGTTATAATTCTTCAATTTTAGCAAGAGAAAATTCTAACTACTACTCTGCGGGAAGTTTTTGTTATAATGCGAATATTAATTATAGGATAATACATGAAATGCAAAAAAACTTAACAGAAGAGGAAAGAGGAATTGAAGTTAGAGAATTTGAAAAAAAAGTGAATTTAAGATATGTGGAATTAAATTCTGAATTATATCGAGAAAATATTAAAACAATTAATGATTTTTACGCATATCTAATAATTGTTGATAGAATTAATGAAGCACAAAAACATCTTGATGATGCAAAAAGAATTAGTAGACAAAACATATTTGAAGAAATAGCAAGCAATATTACAAATCAAAGTGAAAGCACCCAAAATGTAGAAAAAGACATACATTATTCCTATGCTGTAGAAAGATTACATACTGTAGAATTATGGGAAAATCTAATTAAAAATACTGGAGAATTAATATTTTTTGATTCGGATACTATAAAGAATGCATGCCTTAGAATTAACAGACAAATAAATATGAAAACTGAGTTATTAAATACCTATTCTGCAAATATATTCAGAGAGGAAATTGAAAAACAAAATCAATTTAAAAATCCTCTTTCAAATCAATATCAGTGTATATATGGAGGACTTAAATTAGATTCCAGAATAAACACAATACTAAATTCAATTGGTATAACAAATAACCAAAGCGAAGAATATGCTGAGAGATTACTTGAATTTACACAGAGCAGACTATCCTTAAACTCTAAAGGACATTTTCCTTTAATACCATATATATATGCTGAATATGCTGAAGATTTATTGTCCCAAGGAGATATCTCCTCATCTATGCTTTATTCAAACTACGCACTTTCATATTCTGATTTGAATTTGTATCTTCAAAAAGAAGAACAAGTACACTCAATATTAAATCAAGTAATAAAAGAATCTTTTCAAAATGTATGGTTTGTAGGTGCACTTATAACAATAGCAGTTTTTTTAAATTAAATAACTATTTATTAAGAAATTCAAATACTTCTTTTTCAGAAATATCTAACTTGTATATTTTATTAAAATAAACAACAATATTTTTTATGTCTCTTTCATAAAGATCATAATAGTCTCTAAAATCTTCTTCATTTTTTATAGTCATCGCCTGTCCCAAATCAATTATATAAGGAATCTGATCTTTTACCAAAATATTAAATTCGGATAAGTCGCCATGAACAAGTTTTGCTTCATTTTTCATAATATAAATCTGTTCCAAGAGATAATCAAAGAACTTACTAGGATTTTCGATAGAAATATCCTTAAGCATAGGACCATCTATGTAATCCATAACAATTACATTATTATACTGTCTATAAGGATAAGGTACATTCATTCCTACTTTATGACATATAGATAGATTTCTATACTCTTTTTGAACCCATGCAAGTATTGCTTTTCTAAGATTTCCCTTAACATTTCTAAATCTAAAATCACGATTTATGTACTGACTTATTTTTTTAAAATTAGCAGAAGTAACTCGATATATTTTAATTGCTCTAAATTCATCACCTTTTTTAGCTAAATAAACATCTCCTTCTTTTCCAGTCTTAATTGGATTTTTCAGTTCATCAAAATATTTTCTTTGTTTTATTAAAGATAAAGTTTCAAGTGTCATATTGTCAAAAACACCTTCGTATACCTTAAACTTCTCTCTGCTAACTTTAGCCATAAACTAAATAAAAAATTCAAATTTATAAATATAGGTATTTGGATTAATAATACTTTGAGATATATTTGTCTGCATCAGAACTTGAAACTCCTCCTGATACTAAAGCTTCTTTTATTGAATCCTTACTATAAGAATTCTTATAATCTAAAATATATTTTTTACTATTTTCTTCTTCCTGAGATATACCTTCAACATTTTCAACTGGAGATTTCTTAGATTTGTTTTTTATATAAAAAAATATTACAAAAAAAACAATTAAAACAAAAACTCCAACTAGAATAAATACAAATAAATAATTCTGTTCTTTTGCTGTTATTAAAACTTGTTCTTCTCTTTCTAAATCAAATAGATTTATTCTAACACTTGAACCTGAAACTCTTCCAACATCTGCTTTTACAATTTCAGCAGGCATAATTATGTTGTAAGAAAGAGATGGATTGAGCATTCTCATTTCAGATAAACTAGCTTGAGTTATAGTTTCACCATCATCCTCTAAAAGTTCAAGGAAATTAAAAACTGATATTGCATCAAAAATATACTCTTTTGAAAATAAACCATTTTTTATTGTTAAATGCTCACTTACATCATACTCTGCATATAATTTATAAACACCTAGTCTCTCTGAAGTACAATCACTAATTATAGAAGGGTTATTTTCAATCATTTCCAAGCAAAAATCATCTTCTTCAGGAATTTCAAAAGTAAATCCATCATCAAAATCACTCCCTGCCATTGAATCAATAATAGAAGAAAGATCATATACTAACTCAATTGAAGAAGTCCCATCTTTTTTTATCTCCTGATTAATATCTAAAGAAATACAACCTGAGATAAAAACACTTAATAATATTATAATCAATAAATTTATTTTTTTCATAAATATTTATCATTTAAAAAATGAAACTTATATTTATTCGTAACTATTTATAAGTTATTTTTTCTTTGAAATTGAAACAAAAATTACTAACTCAGGCTAACCATACCTTAAAAAGATAGAGTATTCAAAGAAATAATACCTGAAAGATTTATAAAAAATACTCTGTAAACATTATATATGGAAAATATGGAGCTTAAACATATATTTGAACAAAAAAATATATCTGTTCTTGAAAAAATCAATTTTTCATCGGAAAATTCTAAAGTCGAATTTCTAAAAAAATTAGATGAAATTATGAAAAAAGGTTCCAAAATTGAATTTATTAATAATGATATAGTAGAGATTATACTTCAAACTGAATTAAATATTGAAAATTTAGATATACTTAAGAGACTTAATTGGGAGGATTTTAAAAAAACTTTCTCAGAAAAAGATAGAGATAAAAGAAATAAAAAGATATATGATAACTTCATACTCTTTTTAAAA
>SKGP01000081.1 GCA_007117405.1 Candidatus Woesearchaeota archaeon
AAGTGTTTTTTGGAATTAGTTTCAGAAAAAATATCTTGTTCATTTTTATTAAATATTTTGAATATTTGATTTGTACTAAATTCAGAAAATAGATAAAGTTCATAATTTTCAATAGCATTTAAAATTTTTTTTTCAGATTTAAATGATTTTATCAAATTGTTTTTTATACTTAGGGGTATTTCTTCCATAAAAAAATAATTAATTGTATCTTTTTATATATTTCTAAATCGAAAGTTATATAATATTTTATTTCTTGAAAATATTTATGTTATATTTCAAAAAAATATTTACTTTACTATTTTTATTTTCTTTTTTTTTATTTCAAGGCTGTTCAATTCAAGATGAAGAAGCTTCTTTTTATAAGGAGATAAATTCAGAGACAGATTATAATATTTTAATAGAAAAAATGTCTAATTTTGATTTAGTTTTGCTTGGAGAATCAACACATGGCACAGAGGAATATTATGAAATAAGAAGAATCTTAAGTCAAAAGTTAATTGAAAATTATAATTTTAATTTTATAGCTGTTGAGGGTGATTGGAGTTTGATTTATGAATTAGATCTTTACATTAAAGGTAAGAGTGAATTTGATAGTGCTTACGATGTTTTAAAAACTTTTGATAGGTGGCCTGAATGGATGCTTGCAAATGAGCAGATAAGAATTTTAGCAGAGTGGTTAAGGGAGCATAATTTAAATTTGGATGATAAAGTTAGCATATATGGTTTTGATTTGTATAATGCTGAAGAGTCCATAAGGATAGTTGAAAAATATACAGATTTTGAATATAATTGTCTTTTCAATTTTAAAAATGATTTGTCTTTGTATGCGAGATATATTCATTTTAATAATCAACCATGTAATTTTGAAACTGAGAATATATATTATCAAATTAAAAATAATTTATCTGTAATCGAAAAATTAGATAATCATAATTATTTTAATATTAAACAGAATGCATTTGTTGTTATGAATGCTGAAAAACATTATAGGGGCATGGCTGTTGAAAATATAAATTCTTGGAATGTTAGAGCTTTACACATGAATTCAACTATTGGTAATTTAATTAATTTGGATAAAAATAAAAAAGGAATAATTTGGGCTCACAACACACATATTGGAGATTCTAGGGCTACTGAGATGTTTGATTCAAATTTAGTAAATATTGGTTATCTACTTAGAGAATCAGATATTTCAACATTTTCTCTTGGATTTGGAACATATAAGGGTGAAGTTCTTGCCGGAAGTTCTTGGGGTTCGGCTGTTCAAAAAATGGTTATACCTGAGGCAAATTTGAATAGTTATGAGTATATTTTAAATGATATGGGTTTTGAGAATGTGATAATATTTTTGAATGATTCAAACCTACCTGAAATATTTAAAGATATAAATAATAATCGAGCGATAGGTGTTGTTTATAATCCTTTGATTGAATATCCTGGAAATTATGTGTTGACAGATATAGTAAATAGATACGATTCTTTTATTTTTATAAGAGAAACTTCTGCTTTGAATTTATTTGATTGATTTAGTATGATTTTTGTTGCTACTGGAATATAATTTTTTCTTTTAAAACGATTGATGAAAAAGTTTAAAAAAAAAAATAAACTAAGAAATGTTACAATGAAAGAAAGTAAAAAGTCTAATGCAAAAGGTTCTGTGAAAAAGACAGATTCAAAAAAGCATTTAGCAGAAAAAAAGCAGGTTAAAGAGTCTGTGAAAAAGACAGATTCAAAAAAAAATTTGAAAGAAAAAAAATCAGTTAATGAATCTGCAAAGAAAAATACAAAAACAACTAAAAAACAAGAGAAAAGTGCTAATTATGTGTATGCTTTGTTAGCAATATTATTTATAGGTTTAGGTTTGTTTCTTATAATTTCTCTTCAGGATTCAACATCTGATGAAATTCCTACAAATGGAAATATTGTCGATAATGATATTGTGGAGTCTCAAGTTGTTGCCACTGTAGATGGTCAGGAAATCACTTTAGATGAAGTTATGAGTATTGTTGAGATGGGCATGCTTCAAGGTTATCAAGTTTCTACTGAAGATGCTTTAGACCAAGCTATAATTGTTGCTATGCTTACACAGGAAGCTGAAGAAAATAATTTACTTCCAACTACTGCAGAAACAGAAGATATGATAAGAATGCAACTAGAACAAACTGGAAGTAGTATTGATGAATTAAATCAACATATAGCTATGCAAGGCATTTCCTATGAACAACTTGTTGAGGATTTTAGAAAACAAATGGGTATTCAAGCTTATTTAGAGTTGAAATTGGCTGATGCTGATTTTGAAGTATCTCAAGAAGAAGCAATGGCTTTTTATGAGATGTATGCTGCTCTGGAAGAATTGCCTCCTTTTGAAGAGGTTGAAAACGAGATTATGTCCATATTAATGGAAGAAAAACAACAGGAAGTTATAAACGAATTAATTAATGAAGTAAGAGAAAGCAAAGAGATTGTTTTCTATTAATTTTTAATTACTTTTAACATTTTTATTTTCATGCAATTTTTTTGTATTTTTGATAATATTTATAATTTATTAACAAGAAATATGTATATATGGATTATAAGAAAAAAACAATTGATTCGTATAATGAAAATGCAAAAGAATTTTCTATTAAATTTAAAGAATTAATGGATCTTAAAGAAAGAACAGAATTTGAAAGATTTATAAATTTATTAAAAGGAGATAAAATTCTAGATCTTGGATGTGGTTCTGGCGACAATTCTCTTTATTTTAAAGAAAAAGGCTTAGACGTAATTGGAATTGATCTATCGGAAAAAATGATTGAGCTTTGTAAGGAGAAAGGGATTGAAGCGTTTGTATGTGACATTGAAGATTTACCTTTTAATTCAAAATCATTTGACGGAATTTGGGCAGTTACTTCATTACTACATATTCCAAAATCAAGAATAAGAAATGTAATTACAAAATTAAACCTTATTCTCAAAGAAGAAGGCATTATGTATGTATGTGTGAAGGAAGGTGAAGGTGAAGGGCTACTTGAGGACAAATCTAAAGCTACAAGTAGATTTTTTGCATTTTGGAAAGAAGATGAGTTTTTCAAATTATTTGAAGATTGTTTTTTTTTAATTGAAAATAGAAAAGTAAAATTAAATAATACAATTTTTTTACAAGCATTTTTTAAAAAGAGAAATTGAGTTTTGTGTTTAGAAATCTAAATTTAAAGAGCCCTCCGAGCGGGATTCGTGCGAGACACTTGCTTCGCTCCGTTCTTGCACCCCGAAGGGGAACTAAAGTTCTCATCCCTTTTAGAAGATTCATCTATAGAATTATATGCCTTTTGACAAGCATAGGATATATGCTTGCCTAGCAGTTGAGCCCTCCGAGCGGGATTCGAACCCACGTCCCCGGCTCGAAAGGCCGGGATGATTGGCCGGGCTACACTATCGGAGGATTATGCCCTAAATATGAGTAAATTGGTTTGCTTTATAAATTTTTTTTAATTAAAGCGTCCCCTGTAAGATCTAAACTAACTTTCACCGAAAGTTAGTCGGAAAGAGTTTCGCTTTCGCTCAAGCCCTTTAAGTGTTAAGCGACCTCGGTGGGATTCGAACCCACGATCCACAGCTTAGAAGGCTGTTATCATATCCAGACTAGACCACGAGGTCAATATTTGTGGTATTTGTTGCCTTCTTTTGAAGGCTGTTATCATATTTGCATCTTTGATGCAAGCAACGAACGCAGTCCTTTCGGACAAGTGACCTTGTCCAGACTAGACCTAGGAGGTCAATATTTGTGGTATTGTTGCCTTCTTTAGAAGGCTGTTAAAAGAAGATTTATTCTTCTTTTTTTTTAAATGTTGTTGTAACAGAACATTTAATAGATATTTTTTTAGATGCAACTCTAAGTGCTTCTCTTACAAATGCTTCTTGTTCTGTTGGGCAATATATTTCATATATTGATTTTCCTTTTTCTATTATTGCCGCTGTTGCAATTGTTTTACCAAAGGAGTGTTTCATTCCTGTTGAAAGTCTATCCGCTCCAGCTCCTGCTGCTAGAGGGTTTTCTCTGATAACATGATGTGGTACAACTGCAACTTTGAAGTAAAATCCTTCTCTACCCATCTTAGCTTCAAGTCTTTTAAGCAGTGCAATTCTACCTGCTTCAATTCCATTTGTTCTCACATTTCCAAGTTCTTTTGCAACAAGTTTCATACACATTGGGAATTTGTCTTTTCCACCTTTAAGGTCTCCCATATCATATTTGATTACTTTTTTTCCTGGCCTTGATTTTACAAAAGCTTTTCCTCTAACTTTTGACCATCTTGTATATGGTCTTTCAATTGTTCGGTAAGCACACCATTTTCTTAATTTTGCCATTTTTAATTAAAGTTAATCTTTCCCCCTATTGCTTGTCCAGGCATTCCTTTTTCAAAAATTGCCCTTACTGCACCTTTATTTCCATGAACAGCAGAAACAGTTCCAGTTATAGTTGTTTTGTTTTTTCCTTCGCAAAGGTATGAAACTTTTTTTCCAACTAAAGATTCAGCTTTTTTCTTGTCAACACCAGGAACTATGATTATCATCTGATTTGTAGTCTGTGTTTTTCTTCCTCTTCTGTAATTGATAATGATTCCTTCCATTTTTACTCCTCAGTTTTTTTAATCATCTCCTTGCCTTTTTTAGTAACAATTTTTCCAGCTTTTGGAACTGTTGTTTGCTTGATAAGACCGGCTGCTTCAAGTTGTTGCAATATCTTTCTTGCGATGTTTCTTGAACCATCATATTTTACTTCTGTTTTATGGCCTCTGTTTTTTCTTCCACCATACTGTTTTGCAAGTTTGTTAGTTCCTACAGGACCAAATTTTTCAACTTTTTTCAAAACAGCTGCTGCTCTGATTTGCCACCAATTTTCTTGTACAGGAGGCCTTTCCTTATGAGCTCCAGTTTTTACAAATTTTGCCCATTCAGGAGCTTTTATCTCCTTTACTTTTTCAATCTCTGAAACTAACTTACTCATTTTTCACAGTCTCCTTTTTTTTTGGTTTTTCTTCTTTTTTAGTTTCTTCCTTTGATTTTTTTTCTTCAGTTTTTTCTTCTTTGGAAGGAACTTCTTTTACTTCAGCATCTTTTATTTCTTCTGTTTCTTCAGTTTTTTCTGATTTTGATGCTGCCGCAGGAGTTGCTGCTGCGTAAGTTGCAAGGTGCTTGTCTACACCAATTTCAGTTAGATTTACTAATGTTTTCTCATTGTTGCCAATTTTTGTTTTTAAGGCAATTACTGAAACTTTTCCTGGCGGATTTTTACTTCCGTTTGCCCAGATATGCTCATTTAATTCTGAGCATAAAATAACTTCGTCTGTTTTCATGTGTTTTTTGATAAACTCTCTTAAAACAGACACAGCTTTTTTACTCCTTCTCCACTTTGGTGCAGTTCTGCACTTTGTTCTTAGTGGGACTACATATTCCCTTTTAAGCTCTGCCATTTTTGTTTGAAAGTGATAAAATCTACACAATAGATTGATTCACTAATAAAAGAGAATAAAAAACACTTTTTAAAGATTATGTATGATTTATTACTTAAAAGTTTATTTTTTGAGTATTTTGCAGTTGTTTGGTATGTATTTTGGAAGGTCTTCTAGGTGGGAGGTTTTAAGTCTTTTTTTTATTTCTTTTGAAAGGGCTTTGTAGTTTTCATTTCCTGGCTCTAATTTAATATATCTATTTTTACATTTCTTTTTACAAAGGTTTTCACTTCCGGAGATTATCTCTTCGTATTCATGTTCGTTGCCTTCTTCATCGTTTACTTTTTTAGTTTCTATTCCAAGACAAATTTTAAGTGGTATTCCTTTTATTATGTTTTTATTTCCTCTAATCATAAAGGAACCTTTTGCTATATATTCTCCAGATTCTGCTTTTTTTGATATTTGGTCTGGATTTACCCAAAAAGCATCCGCATCTCCGTATCCTTTTTTCCATTGTGATGAAAAACAGCATGTAAATTGGGCTGCTTCATAGATTTCTTCTTTAGATATTTTGTCTTTTGCTTCTTTGATAATACAAAATGGACTTCCTGGCGCTTGAGTGTGCAGTACTAGGTCGTTTTCTTCCATATGCTTTTTTATTAAAATTTCATTGGTTCCGGCATCTTTTCCAATTACACATAGAAAACCTGAGGATGTAAATGTATATCTAAATTTTTCGTACCATTCTTTTTTTCTTAAACTTGTTATTTTTTCTTTTTTTATTTTTAGGTTTTCGTAATCTTGTTTTTTTTTAATGAACTCTTCTATTTCTTTTTTTGTTATGGTTATTGCTTTTTCAAGTCCAGGATTTTTTGCTTTGAGTTTTTTGCCTTTTTCAAAATAGAAATTAGCATTCTCGTTCACGTCCTTGTTTAGAAATAATTTAACTTCCATTATCTTATAGTATAATTTAATAATTTTATGTTTATAAATTTTCTCAAATACAGACTATTTTATGAACCTAAAAAAGATAAGTTTATAAATTTGGTATACTTAAGTATACTATGGTGGCAACAACAATAAAATTAAGTTCTAATACAAAACATGAACTAGATTTGTTTAGAGAGTATAAGAATGAGTCTTATGATGAAGTTATAAATAAATTAGTTTACATTGCTAAAAATGTTAGAGATGAACCTGAATTAAGCAAAGAAACTATTGAGCAAATCGAGATGGCTAGAGAAAGAGTAAAAAAAGGCAATTTTGTCAGTGAAGAAGAAGCGATGAAAAGATTAGGCTTATAAAAGGTATGAATTAGTGTTTGATGAAAAGGCTCTTAATTATTTAGAAAAATTGCCAAAGGATATTTCTAAACGAATATTTAAGAAATTACAAGATACAAAAGAAAATCCTCATAGGCATTTTGAAAGGCTAACTAATAGGGAAGAATATAAATTAAGAGTAGGTAATTATAGAGTTATCGCTGAAATAGAAAATAATAAGTTGTTAATATTAGTTTTAATCATTGGCCATAGAAGCAAAGTTTACAAAAGAATCTAAAATAGGATCATAAAGTTACTTTACTTTTTTTAGTCGTTGGTGCCGTTATACTTCAGATTACATCTCTTCATTATCTTAATATAACAGTAAATAGGAGGTTTACTATCTGTACTTAGTTTTTCCATATATTAGTATTATTTTTTTGGTTTCATAGTTGGGAAATAAATAATATCTTTAAAAACTTTTTTGGTCTAAAAGAGTTTAGGACTTTTATCTTATAGTTTATTTTCTATAAAGTTTTTTAAATAATATGATTTTAGATAATATCATGGCAGATAGGAAAATTATAGAAAATGTGCATTGGGCTGATTTTAGTGCTCAGAAAGTAATTGATACTTTTCCAAATGAAAAAGAGTATACGGTAGCATCAGGGATTACTCCTAGTGGTTATATTCATATAGGTAATTTTAGGGAAGTTATTACGACAGAACTTGTTAGAAGGGCTCTTGTTAGAAAAGAAAAGAAAACTAGGTTTATTTATTCTTGGGATTCTTACGATGCTTTTAGGAAGGTTCCTAAGGATATACCTCAGGAATGGTCAAAGTATCTTAGAATGCCCGATGCTTTTGTTCCAAATCCTTTTGGAGAGGGGAGTTATGCTGATGAATTTATTAAGACTTTTGAAGAGGAGGTTAAAGTTTTTAATTTTCCAGTTGAATTTTTAAAACAGCACGAATTACAAACTTCTGGCATTTATGCTGATTCTATAATGAAAGTTATGGTTGAGAGAAAAAAAGTAATTGATGCATTAAATAAATACAGAGATGAACCTTTGCCAGATACTTGGATGCCTATTGATATATATGATGATGAAACTGGAAAGGATACTAATCAAATCATTTCTTACGATGGAAAATATACTTTAGAGTATACAAATGAACTTGGAAAAAAGAAGAAAGTTGATTTTAAGAAGGAACCAAGAGTTAAACTTAGATGGAAAGCTGACTGGCCTATGAGATGGGCTTATTTCAAGGTTAACTTTGAACCAGGTGGCAAAGACCATTCAACTCCTGGTTCTTCTTATACTGTTGGTTGTGATATTGTTAGAGAAGTTTTTGGTAGAGAACCTCCAGTTTATACAATGTACGATTTTGTAAAGTTAAAGGGTTTTGGTGGAAAAATTTCTTCTTCAAAGGGAGGGGCCTTGAGAGTTAAGGATGTTTTGGAAGTTTATACTCCTGAGATGATTTTATTTTTATTTGCAGGGACAAGGCCTAATGCAGAAATTGACATTTCATTTGATTTGGATGTTATAAAAATTTATGAGGATTTTGATAAACTTGAGAGATTGTATTATGGCCTTGAGGAAGAGAGTAACGATAAAAAGTATTCTACTTTAGTTAGGGCTTATGAATTGTCTATGCCAAATGGTGTTGAAGTCCAGAAGTCAATACCATTTCAGCCTTCCTTTAGACATTTGCTCAATGTTGCTCAGGCATGTGGATTTGATGGAGAAAAAATTAAAGAGTTTTATGGTAAAGAGATTAAGACCGATTTTGATTTGAGAAGACTTCAAGAGAGAGTTGTGTGTGCAAAAAATTGGCTTGAGAAGTATGCTCCTGAGGATATGAAATTTCATTTTTTGAGTTTTGTTGATAGTGATTTTATTAAGTCATTGTCTAAGAAAGAACTTGATGCACTAAGGGAACTTAGAGAGTTTTTGGCTGTTACAGATGATTCTAAAGAGCTTATGGGTATTTTCAAGGTAATTTGTGATAAGTATAAGATTGAACCTAAGGATTTATTTTCTGTATGTTATAAACTTATAATAGGAAAAGAGAAAGGGCCAAGACTTGCCGGTTTGATGATTGAAAATAAGGAGAAAGTTCTTGAGATATTGAATCAAGTTAATTAATTTTATTTTCAAATACAAATATTTAAATAGTTATATATACATATATAATTAATATGGGAGTAATTAATACTAATCAGATTTTACATTATCCGCAGTTGGACACTGTTTTAATGGTTGAAGAATTTATTAAAAATCATTCTGGTGAATTTAAAAAAAAGACTTTATGGTCTAACTTACCAAAAAAGATGATGTATCAAACTTTTTGTGTAATATTTGATTATTTACATGAATCTAAAAAAATTGCAAAAGATTCAGAGGGTAAGATTGCTTGGATCTGGGATCCTGAGGGTGTTGATAAATTTCTTTCAAATCCTAATTTGAGGTGGAGAAATTGAAGTCAGAGATTATTTTTGCTGATGAAAAAATTAAATTTACTCTTGAAAAATTGAAGAATTCAAAAACTGAGGATAAGAGACTTTATGAATTTTTAGTTAGAGCATTTGAAGATTTAGAAAAAAATGCATTTTGTGGAATTAAGATACAAAAAAAAATAATTCCAAAGGAATATTATCAAAAATATGGTGATATTGATAATCTTTGGAAGTATAATCTTCCCGGAGCATGGAGATTGATTTATACAATAAAAAATAGTGAAGTTACA
>SKGP01000031.1 GCA_007117405.1 Candidatus Woesearchaeota archaeon
TTTACAAAATAGAAAAAGAAAATTCAATGAAAACAATTCAAGAGATTTCAAAAATGAAACCTGAAGAATTTAAATTAGAATTGATAGAAGGAAAGAATGGCTTTTTTGAAAGATACACTGAAATTATGAAAGAATATAAAAAAATATTCAAAGAAACAAAAAAACTCGAAGACAAAGACATTATTTTTTTTATGCATGAGAACACAAAAATAAGTTTCAATAGACAAATCTCAGAAGAACTTTCATATAGGCTAAATAAATTCAAATTTATTTTTTCATGTCACCAAAAAGACAACTCAGAATTTGTCTCATGCTCTTTTAGAGGAAATAACTATGATGTAAATTCACTTATAACTAATGCCTTAAAAGGAATTAATGGGAGAGGAGGAGGACATAAATATGCATCAGGAGCAATAATAAACAAAAAAGATTTTGATAAGTTCAAAAAAAAAATCTATGAAATCTATGAAAAAAATAAATAAATCTAACTTAAAGAATTAACTTGATTAATTAAACTAGTATATTCAATGGCTAAATCAGACAATTCATCTTTTAAAAAATCAAGCTCTTCAACTTCAGTCTGTATTAAACTATCTTGTTGTTCTAATTCAGTTATTCTTTGATTAATAATAGTCATCTGGCTATTTACTTGCTGCATTTCCAATAATAATTGATTTCTTAACTGTTCACTCTCACTTGAAATAATCCCACTTACAGAAGAATCTTGATTTGTTGATGAAGGCAAAGAACCTGTAGTTTGAGTCTCTGAAATACCATCACTATCAATTTCAGAATCAGTAACTGAACCTGTTTGAGTTCTTGAAGAACCTTCATTATTTATTGTCAACATAAATCTCTGTTCATGTTCAAACTGTGATAATATCTTAATTTCCATCTGTGTTAAATACATAAACTGAGCTGAAGTCAAAGTATCAAAATTATTTCCTGATGAAGATTCAACTTCTCTCAAATATATATTCGTTACAATTCTATCATTTCTAGCTTCAAGTGTTGTTCCAACAATCTCACTTAATGGTTGGTCATTCAATGTAAGAACATTTTGTGGTAATGTGAAATCTGTAACTCTCGAAGTAATTAATTTACCTATATTATTTGCATTATTCCTTCTAATTTCAAGAGGAAAACTAAATTCTCTTTCTACCCCATCACCTATCAAAAGTGGAAGATTATGTTTCAATATACTACTGTCAACTGTTAAAGCATTATTAGTCTGAATGAAAGACTTATCATTCCTTGTAATCTCATCTAGTTTCCTCTTTAAAAAAAAATAAGAATATTGCTCTTGTGGATTCAATCCTTCGGACAAAATAAAACTATTATAATCTATTACAGGGATTGTTTGTGTATATGTACCTTCGATTTCATAATTTAATCTAACTATTATTGGATAATCTCTAGTAACACCCTCTTCAAGTTCAATAATATTCATATTTTCACACTTTACCTCAAGTACAATCCCCTCCGAACCAGTAACTATAGTTCTATCCCCCTCACTAAAAGTTCCAGAGCTCAACAAAATATATTCATTAGCTTGATTTCTATAATGGCAGGAATAATTCAATAAATTAATCCTATCCTTGCTAATAATAGTATAATAAAGTTGCATTCCCCTTAAAAGATCTGCTGCTGAGTAGAACTCAGGCCTACTTGCCGTATGAGGTCTTATTGAAAATTCGGCGGCGGCAGCCGTTTCAGCAACATTTGATGCAAGTTTTCTCTGCAGACATTCCTGATTCATATTACATTTCAAATCTTCCCAAATTTGAGACCAACTACTTGTAGTAGTATTCATAGCAACTCTTGCATTTTCATCGAAAGTATATGTCCTATCATATAGATTTGCCCAAAGCAAAATACCAAAAAATATCAAAAATAATGGGAGAAGTAGTGCTAGTTTTACAAATTTATTCTTTGCCTCTATTGAAAAAACTGGTATAGAATATACAACGGCAGCAATAATAACTGCTAAAGTCATAAACAAAGAAAGCCAACCCATAAATACCGGATTAAGATTTAAAGGGTCTTTTATCAAATCTAAAAGAGAAAGTGAAGCATTTATCCCCATAGAAAAAATCAAACTTCCATAAAAAATAACTAATAAAAATACAAATATAGCCAAAGATATTTTAGATAATAATGGAATCAAACCCATTCTAACTTTATAAACAGAACGTCCTGCTGCCTGAGTTGATGCTGCTACAGATACTTGAGCTGCATTCTTTAATTTTTTAATAGTTTCTTTTACTTCATCTCTTCCGAAAGCATCCTTAAGTTTTTTAACAAAACTCTTCTCTACTTTAGACAAGTCTGGACTCATGCAAGTTCCTCCGTTATTTTTTTCACATTAAACCTATACTCTCCTATTTCGTTTAATATTTCAACTATTGCCTTTTTTTTCCTTCTTTTCTCAAATATTCCTAAGTTCTTATATGAATCACTTTCATAATACTGTTCAATTTTTTCTGCGAAATACCTTCTAGCATAATTCTTTATCATATTCTTAAATTTTTCAAACTCCTCAGTATCATGTACTTTAAACAATTGTTCTAAAACATAAAATCTATTCAAAGCATAAAAATTTATTATTTCCATTACAATTTTTTCATTTACTTCATTTAAAATTCCATTATTTTTTTTATACTCAGTAAACCATTTATCATAATATCTTTTGATTATGTCCATATCTGATATGTTCCCAACTACCTTAGAGGAATCTTCTTCCTCATCATTCTGCTGACTTTTCTCATAACATTGTTTTAAAAATGAAATAGTTTCCTGATCAAAATTCTGAGAATTTTTTGACATAAAATCTTCAAATTTTTCAATATTTGAAGCAATAAGTTTTGAAATCGATTCCTCAGCTTTCTTTCGTCCATACTCATCAGATTTTTTATATTCATTCAAAAGACTTATGAATTCTATTTCAAACATAAATAACTCCTGCAAATACATTTTATAAAGATTGTTTTTATTTACTCAGTTGTTAAAATACGCAAAAAGTTTCAAAAGTAAGAATAATAAATATTGGAAAGATTTAAAAAACAGACTGTGTTTAGCAAATTTATGTTACAGTTAATAAGTAGAGACAGAATAGCAGGAGAAGCAGAACTCATAAATAGAGATATAAATAAATACCTTGAAATGGTCGCAAAAAACAATAATAAAAAATCACTCAATTATTGTGATAATCAATCAAAACTATTAAAATCATTAAAAAGCTATTTTCAAAAATATGAAAATGAGCCTATAATTGAATACGAGAGAAATAGTGGAATATTGAGAACAGGCTGGAAACTTTCAGAAAGAAGCCCTCTTTTTTATAGAGAAGCTAAACAAAATATAGACAGTGGAATAATAGAATTAAATTTCAATTCAAATAGAAATAGTGGTTATAAATACCTAAATCCACCTTTAGAATATTTATTAATTGATGATTCATTCTATCTAGGACTTGGTTATAAAGATGAAAAATCTAAAGGAAAAATAAAGCTAATTCATGAGAATATATATGTCCCAAAAAGTAAAATTGAAAGAATAAATCTAGGATTCTAATTTTAATAAATTATTATTTTCAATGAATCTATTTTTTTTGATGAAGCAAATTTTTTGTAAAAATCCTTAACATCATTGCTTTTTCCTTTAAAAAGCATAATCTCCATACAATTATGATTTTTTATCTCGTGATGAATATGAGTTTTGACCAAGTGATGTATTTCATGTTTTATTCTTGCAAACTCATCCGTATCTTGTTCTTTATGAGTTACAATTAAAGTACCTTCAACCTCCCCATTTATTTCTTCAATCTTCTTGTATTCACTTATTAAGTTTCTAATTCCCGCTCTAACTATTTCAGACCTTCCAGAAAATCCCATTTGCTTTTGAAGAAAATCCATATCTTCTGCTATTTGCTCATTAATTGAAATTGATACAATTTGTGCCATAATTTAACAATGTTATTAATAATTTATATGTTTTTTGATAAAAGTTATTAACATTAAGTTTAAAAATTATTAACAATTGTTAACTTTATATGGAAAATAAGAATGATAAAAAAAAACTCCCAGTCACAGTTTTGTCTGGATTTTTAGGTTCTGGAAAAACAACTCTCTTAAATCATATATTAAAAAATAGAGAAGGGATGAAAGTCGCAGTAATAGTTAATGATATGTCTGAAATAAATATTGACGCTGAACTAATAAAAAATTCAGAAGCTAAGCTTTCAAGAACAGAAGAAAAATTAGTTGAAATGGAAAATGGTTGTATTTGTTGTACCTTAAGAGAAGACCTGTTAATTGAAATAAAAAAACTTGCTGAAGAAAACAGATTTGATTATCTTGTAATAGAAAGTACTGGAATTTCAGAACCACTTCCAGTTGCAGAAACATTTACTTTTGAAGATGAGAAAGGAAATTCACTTTCAGATTTTGCAAAACTTGATACAATGGTAACAGTTGTTGATGCATATAATTTCTTTCATGATTTTTATTCAAAAGAGTTTTTAAAAGATAGAGGAGAAAGTCTTGGAGAAGAAGATGAAAGAACAATAGCAAATCTCCTAATTGACCAAATTGAATTTTCAAATGTAATTATATTAAACAAAATATCAATGTTGAAAGAAGAAGAAACAAAAAAAATAAAAGCAATAATAAACAAATTAAATCCTGATGTAAAAATAATTGAAACTGATTATTCCAAAGTAGATTTAAAAGAAATTATCAATACAAACTTATTTGATTTTGAAAAAGCATCTCAAGCAGCAGGTTGGTTAAAAGAGATGAGGGGGGAACATATACCTGAAACTGAAGAATATGGAATCTCTTCTTTTGTATTTAAATCAAGAAAACCTTTCCATCCAAAAAGATTAAGAAAAGTTTTTAGTTCTGAAGAGTTCTCAAAGGTAGTAAGAGCAAAAGGGTATTTTTGGCTTGCCACAAGAAATGAATTTGCTATGACTTTGGCAATTGCTGGAAAAATTATGGAATACAGTATTGCAGGATACTGGTATGCAACAATGCCTGAAAAAGAGTTAAAAGAAGATAAAGAATTCTGGGAGTATATAAGCCCAATATGGGACAAAAAATACGGAGATAGAAGACAAGAACTCGTTTTTATTGGTGTTGGATTTGAAAAAGAAAAAATCATTAAATTATTAAATAATGCCTTATTAACTGATGATGAGATGAAATTGGAAATAGAAAAATGGTCTGAATTTGAAGACCCATTTCCACAAATTGAAATTGAACCCATTGAAGAAAAAACAATTTAAATAAAAAATGTCTATAGAAACAATATTGGTCTCAGGACCGCTAGGATCTGGAAAAACAACTATCATAAAGAATCATTTAATTCCATACTACAAAAAAAAAGGAGTTAAAAATGAATTAAGTCTTCTTGTTAATGATGCTGCAATTGGTAATAACAAAGGAAATATATTAAATACTGATGGTAGAAGACTTTTAGGAGATTTTGAGAATGAAAATATATTAATGTTTGGTCAAACCTGTGTATGTTGCGATGGAATTGAAACATTCAAAAGTGCCCTAGAAGAAAAAATAGACCAATCAAAAACAAAATTTTTAATTATAGAACCTACTGGAATTGCCAATCCTAACAATATTGCAGATGCAATAATCGATAAAAAAAACATTAATAAATTCAATCTTAAAAATATAGCCTATCTGCTTCCAGTAAAAAATTTTAACATAGCTGAAAGTCATTCTGGAATTAAAGCAGCAAATCATGTTATTCTAACTTGGCTGCCAGAACAAGAAAACTATTTTGAAATAAAAAAAGTCGCAGAATATGCTCTAGAATCAAACCCAGATGCTAACATACATTTTTATGATGAAGATTTCAGTTGGGACATTATTTCAAATTTAAATGAATGGAATATAGAATCATATCTTTCAAGAAAAGGTTTCTTTCAAAGAAAATTCGTCCCAATTCCAATATCAATTGGAAGTATTCAAAAAGATTCAGGTAATTCTATGCAAACTCAAAATCATGAAAAATATGAAACTAAATCTTATGAAATAAATCCATATTCTATTGAAGAGGACCCAAAAATTCTTGAAAAAACACTTGAAAAACTTGCAAAATCTGGAATAGAAAGAGCAAAAGGATATATAAGATTAGATGGTGATAGCATTCTTCCATTTGACATAGTAAGAGGCAGATATATTATTGGTGAAAGTGAGAGAGACCAAAGAAGAGTTTATGGAAATGGTTCTCTAGAAATAATTAGTAAAAATATTCCAAAAAATATTGATGAGACAATTAAAGATTTAACAGAAGGTGCAGGAGATGCTGTTGCAATAAAAGGTACATCTCTTGAAGAAAAATTAGAATTATTAAAACATTATGATAATCTGATTGAGACCTCAATTCCAGAAAATGGATTTATAAGTCAAACCTATGAAGGTGCAGATATAGCTTTTACTCTTGCCGAACAAATAAAAAGAGAACACAATTACTCTAATTCAATTAGAGATATATTTCCAAGATACATGGAGATACACAAACAAGCAATAACTTCACTCAAAGAAAGCAACCAAGAAAACAAAAATTACATTCAATCAATGTTTGGGTTAAAAGTATTATATGCGTGGGATACATACAAAGAAAATCTTCCCAAAAGTATTATTCCAGATATAAAATATATTGCAAGAGAATTTATAACTGCAAAGTCCAAACTTGGGGATATTGAATATGGGTTTATTCAAAAAGGTTCAAATCCACAAGATTATATAGACTATCTTCAAAAAATGGAAAAAGTAGCTACAAATATATTGGGTGATTCAAAATGAAAATTTCTTTTTTAGGAAAAGGTGGAAGTGGAAAAACAACAATCTCTGGGGCATTTATCAGGTGGTTATCTGAAAAAAGTGAAGTTATAGCAATTGATGCTGACTTAAATGTTCATCTGCAAAATACCCTTGGAATTGAAGGAGACCTAATAGAAATCTCAGAAAGAATAAATGAGATAAAAGACTACTTAAGAGGAAATAGGAATGATATAACAAATGATGATTTTCTCTCAACAACACCTCCATCAAAAAAATCAAGATTTATTAAACCAACAAAAAACGACCCTTTTATAAAAAAATTTTCTATTCAAAAAGGAAACATATCTTTTATGAAAGTTGGAAGTTATAATAATGAAGATATTGGCCACAATTGCTATCATAGCAAACTTGGAAGTCTTGAACATATATTTCACCATATGCTTGATGAAAAAAATGATTATGTAATCTCAGATGCAACCGCAGGAGTAGACAATCTAGGGACTTCTCTTTTTTATTCCTACGATATAAATTTCTTTGTTGTTGAACCTACCGAAAAATCTGCAAGTGTTTTTTTAGATTTCTTAAAACATTGTGAAGAAAAAAAAGTTAAGGTGTATGCTATTGGAAATAAAATAGAAGATGAAGAGGACTTAGAATTTCTCAAAAACAAAATAGGAGAAAAAAGTATTCTAACTTGGATTCCATACGAAAAATCAATTCGAAAATTCGAACAAGGTGATAATGATTCAATGAATAATTTTATTGAAAAAAACAAAGAAAAATTTTCTTTAATAAAAGAAAAAATAGACTCTATTGAAAAAGATTGGAAAAAATATCACTCAAATCTTGTAAATGCACACAAAGAAGGTTGCCAGTCCTGGTGGAATGATTATTATAAAAAAGATTTAGCCTCCATTGTCGATTATACTTTCAGTTATGAAGATACAATTAAAAAAAAATGAATATAGAAGCAAAAAGAAGTAATATTACAGATGAAATATTGAACAAAAACCAAGACATGCTCTTTCAAGCAAAAATGCTACACAAAGGCCCGGTACATCTTCTTTTTCCTCAAGAAATGATAGAAAACATAAAAAAAATTAAAAAGATTTTTATAGATACAGAACTTGAAATAAAAATATTTTTTGCATATAAATCCAATTCAAAAATTCCTTTTGCAAAACAAGCAAAAAAAGAGGGTATATTCATTGATGTAGCGTCAGAAAATGAGCTTTCATCTGCCCTTTCTGCAGGATTTATTGGAAGTGAGATAGAATGTACTGGACCAAAAAATAACTCTTTTTTAACTCTTGCTATTCATCATCAATGCTTAATTAGTGTAGATTCTTTAGAAGAAATTAAATCCATTTCTAAATTAACAGAACAAATTGGAAAAAAAGTTGAAATTCTTATAAGACTCAATGACCTTGAAAGCAAAGATAGAAATATCCTAATAAAAAGAAGTAGATTTGGAATCTCAAAAAATGATTTAGAAAAAGCCTATAACATTTTGAAGAAAAGTAATTGGATAAATCTAAAAGGATTTCATTTCCATTCAGATGGATATGACATAGAAACAAAATCTGGTTTTTTAAGTGAAATGATTGAAATAACACAAAGAGCTTGGAAAGATGAAGGACTAAGTCCAACAATATTGAATATGGGTGGAAGTTGGAGAAATCCAATTCTAAAAAATTCAAAAAACTGGTCCAAATTTATAGAAAAAATGGGAGAGGAAATAATAAAAGGAAAAAATACTCTTGTTTGGGGAAATAATTTTTATGGTATGAAAAAAAATGAAAGAGGGAGAATATCTGGAAGAGAAAACGCTATTATGAAAAGTTATGAATCAAATATAGAAAAAGATTTGAAAAATCTTGTTTCAAACGATTCTCTGCTTGGAAGAAAAATCTCCTCAATTATAAATGAAAATATGTTTGAACTTGCAATTGAACCTGGTTTCTCTCTTTTAGATGGATGTGCTATGACAATAACTGAAATAGCTGACGTAAAGAAAAGCGATAAAGATGTTTATCATATTGTAATAGATGCTAACATATATAACCTTTCAACAGCAAAAATGTTTGAAATTATTGCAGACCCAGTACTAGTAAAACCAACAAATAATAAAAATAATAAAAAATGTGAGGCTTTTATTTTTGGAAATTTATGTACAGAAGATGATGTAATAATAAAAAGAAAAATCTTTCTTGATAAAATCCCAGAAAAAGGCGACTTAATCTGCTTTTTAAATACTGCGGCATACAACACAAATTTTGAAGATGCAAGTCCCATACTTCACGAAAAAGGAAAGTCTTTCTGTATTGTTAAAAAAAACAATAAATTCCTTCTTATTGATGAAAAAAAATACAACCCTTATGAAAAATGATTATAACCAGTATAAAAGAACTAATAGGAAATACACCAATATTAAAACTCGACTCAAAAGTCCATAAATTAAAA
>SKGP01000092.1 GCA_007117405.1 Candidatus Woesearchaeota archaeon
AATATTTTATTTTATTAAAATTTTTTTCGAATTTGTTTTTTTGATATTTCATCATAGGAAATTTTATAAATGAGTTTAAATTTAAGTTTGTTATAAAATGGTATTTGAAGCATTAATTTCAACTAACGGTTTAGTGGCATTAGGAGCAGGACTTGCATTGGGTCTTGCGGCAATTGGTACAGGTCTTGGACAAAAAGAAGCAATGGCAGCTGCAATTGGAGCTATTTCAGAAGATCCAAAATTATTTGCAAAAGCGCTGATTTTTGCTGTTATTCCTGAAACAATACTTATTTTCGGTTTTGTTACAGCATTCTTAATTATGGGTATGGCTCAGTAAGGTAGTTTAAATGTCTCTGGATGTTTTATCTAAAGACATTCTTTTAAAAGCTGAGGAAGAAAAAAAACTTTTGATTAAAAAGCTTGAAGAAGAAAAGTCTTTACTGGAATCTGAATATGCTTTCAGGGTTGAAAGTTGGAAAAAATTAGTTTTAGAAAAAAATTTACACGAGATTTCTACTGAAAAGAGTAAAGTACTTGGTTTTTATAGGAGAGAAGCTAAGAGAATAGTTTTAGATTCTAAATCAGAAATTGTGGATGGTGTTTATTTATCTGCATTAGAAAAAGTTTATAATTTTGAAAAGCAGGAAAGAGAACTTTTCCTTTCAAAAATTGCAAAATATGCTTTTGAGAATTTTAAATTTTCTAAAGTTTACTGTTCAAAAAAAGATCTTAAGTTTTCTAAATCCTTGTTTGATAAGGGAGTTAAAATTTCAACAAGTGATGATGTAATGGGATTTGTTTTTGAAAGTGAAGATGGAAGAGAAATTCTTGATATGAGATTTGAAACTATAGTAAAACATATATTCGAAAACTCCCAGGATAGAATTCAAAAAATATTATTTCATTAAACGATGGCAAGAAAGACAATAAAATTGAAGAAAGGGTCTTATGAATCTGCAAAGATTAGTGTTATGAAGGGTTCTTTATATTCGGATGATGTTTTTAATAATTTGAAAAAGCTTAGTTTTGATGAAATATTAAAATTTCTTGAAGAAAATGGATTTAGGGATTCAATAGATAAGTCTTATATACAGTTTGAAGGATTTTCACTTATTGAAAGAGTCTTAAATTTACATATGTCAAAAGTATATAAACATGTTATTTCTTCAGCATCAAAACAAAATAGAGAGTTCTTGGAGAGTTATTATTTAAAGTATCAGATACACAATATTATGGTAGTTCTAAGATGTTTAATCTCAGGTGAAAAGGATGTAACTTCTTATCTTATAGGAGATGATAGGTTAAAGGAAAAATTTGTAAAGGCATCAAATATGCCTAAAGTTGAAGATGCATTGGTTTATTTAGTAAAGAAATTTTCAATTAATCCTGATTCGGCTTTAGAGGAGTATAAAAAGGGGATATATAATTTAGAAAATTATTTATATAAAGTTTATTATTCAAGACTTGTTTCAAAAAAGTTTTCTTACAATGGGATAGATGAAAAAAAGTTTTTCTTTTTTATACGAAAGTACATAGATATACTTAATGCTAGGACTTTTTTAAAGTTAAAAGTTGAAAAAATTGAAGAAATTGATTTTAATGATTTATATTTTGAAGGGGGAAATCTTAATTTAAATTTTTATGAGAAACTTAAGGATAAAAGCATAGGAGATGTACTTGAGAAGTTTAGTAATAAATTTGGTGATAATTTTGAGAAATGTAGAGATTTTTCATGTATATTTGTAATAGATAAACTTGCTACTCTTCATAAAAAACAAGGAAATGATTTATTTAAGCAGATAAAATTTGGTTCTCCTTTTTATACTTTAAAATTTTTGTTTCTTCTTGAATTACAAATGGCAAAACTTAGAGTTCTGCTTAAGATGAAGTATATGGATTTACCTTCAGAAGAGTTTGAGGGGTTGGTTTCAAAATGAGTAGGATAGTTGCGGTTGGAAATGAAGATTTCACATTAGGTTTCGAATTAGTTGGAATTGAGGCTTTTGGTCTTGAGAAATTAGAAAATATTTTATTTGGAAAAGAAGATATTGGTGTGGTTATTATTTCAGTTAAAGATTATGATAATCTTAACCTTAGGACTAAAACTCAAATTGAAAAGTTGCTAAAGCCTATTGTTGTGATACTTTCTGGAGAGGATATAAAAGGAAATTCTTTGAGAGAAAAAGTAATAAAAGCACTTGGCGTTGATTTGCTCAAATAGTCATTTCACGAGTTAGTGAAAACAAAGACATATATTTTTTTTTTTTTGATTTATCATTATGGATAAAAAATTAGGCTTTTTTGGTGTTTTTATAGGTGCTTTCTTGCTTTTGTTAGGGGGCGTTGTCTTTGCAGATACAGATGGAATTTGGCATTATGCTAAGGATATTAGGGGAGGTGTCTTTGGTAGTGATGAATCTGATATATATTGGGAATATACATTTCCTAGAAATCTTACAGTTACTAATGTTTTAGATTCAGAAAGAATTGGAATAAGCACTCCCATACCTAGAACTGAATTGGAAATTGATGGTCGTTGGTTTGTAACATCCCATGGCAGTTCTCCTTCTTCAGGTGTTGGTATGATTGGTTCTTTCAATCCTGATATTGGTTCTTTTGGTGCTGGTTTAATCCAAGTTTACGATTATGATTCTAGTAATCCTCGATTATTATTATTTCAAGGTTCAGGTGGTAATGTTCAGATTGGTACAAATTCTTATTCTTCCAATTTAAGGGTTTATGGTGATTTTAGGATAAATGGTAGTATGCTTGAAGGAGATGTTCCTTGGTTAAGACTATCAGACCATCCTTCAATTATTACAGGTTCTGGTCTTGAAGGTGGAGGTGATTTATCTGAGACTAGAACTATAAGCCTTTCAAGTAGTTTAAGTAATTTTAATAATCTTGACGGCACAGGTGTTGTTGTAAAAACTGGTGATGATACTTATACAACAAGATCTATACTTGGAAGCTCAGGTAGGGTTATAGTTAATAATAATGATGGTTCTTCAGGCAATCCTACTATTGACTTAGTTTCAACTGGTGTTTCTTCTGGCAATTATGGTTCTAACATTCAAGTACCTGTAATTACTGTTGATAGTTTTGGTAGAATAACTTCTGCTTCTAATACAAACATTAGAAGTTCATCTACAAGTCAGAATGGAGTTGTTCAGCTTAGAGATAGTGTTGTAAGTACATCTGTCACTCATGCTGCAACTGCAAATAGTGTAAAAGTTGCATATGATAATGCACAGTTAAGAATATTGAGAACAGGCGATATTATGACTGGTTTTCTTACTTTACATGCTAATCCAACAAATAGTATGCATGCAGCTACAAAGGACTATGTTGATTCAGTTGCTGCAGGTGTTGGTGGTAGTGTTGATGATAAAGTCTCTAAATCTGGTGATACTATGAGCGGAATTTTAAATATGGGTGGTAATCGTATTACTAATGTTGGCAGTCCTTCTGGATCTTCTGATGTCGCAACTAAAGGTTATGTTGATTCAGGGGTAAACTCTGCAATTTCTACTGCAAATAATAGAGTATTGAGAACAGGTGATACTATGACTGGAACACTTAGTATGAATGGTAATCGTATTACTAATGTTGGTGCTCCTACTCAGAATCACCATGTTGCAACTAAGGGTTATGTTGACACAGCGGTTTCGGGCGTAGGTGGTGGATTTACAACATGTACTACTAAGAGTGCAGAGTTAAGTTCTACTCGTGCAGATGGAAATGCATTTTATACTACAGTTTATTGTGATCCTGGTTGGACGATGACTGGTGGCGGTATTCAAGCATCTTGGTGGGATACTTGGAGGGAAAGTTATAGTCGTCCTTCAGGAAATGGATTTTATTGTGTACAAAAACTAGATACGAACAGGGGAAATTGTTATGTTAGATGTTGCCAGTAAGATATCTTATATTATTTTTAGATATGTATTGAATTTGTATGTGTTTTAGATTTGATTTTAATTTGTTTTCACACCAAATATTTATAAAGCATCTTTTTTTCTCCCTTATTATAATAAATGGCAATTACTAAAAAAAGCAGTGGTAAAATTCTAATGGTTTCGGGCCCTGTTGTTGAGGCAACAGGCGTTGATGTGAAAATGTCGGATATTGTCAGAGTTGGAGATGAGGCTCTGATGGGTGAAGTTATCAAAATTGAAGAAAATTCTTTTATTGTTCAGGTTTATGAAGATACAACAGGACTTAAACCTGGGGAGCCTGTTACTAACACAAATCTTCCTCTTTCAGTTGAATTGGGGCCGGGACTTTTGGGTTCAATATATGATGGAATTCAAAGGCCTCTTGAGATTTTGGAAAAAGAAATGGGTTATTTCATTAAAAGAGGAGTTGATGCGGATGGAATAGACCACAAGAAAAAATGGGATTTTAAACCAACTGTAAAAAAAGGGGATAAGATTTTAGAAGGACAAGTTATAGGTGAAGTAAAAGAGTTTGATATAATACATAAGATACTTGCTCCTTATGGGTCAAAAGGTACAGTGGAAATGCTAAAATCCGGTTCATTTACAGTTGAAGATGAGATAGGAAGGCTGTCTGATGGAACAATTCTTAGGCTTTCAGTAAGGCAGCCAGTGAGAAGCCCAAGAAAATTTACTGAGAAATTGGCACCTTCAATCCCACTTGTTACTGGACAGAGAGTTTATGATGTATTCTTTCCAGTTGCTAAAGGAGGAGTTGCTGCACTCCCTGGGCCTTTTGGTGCGGGAAAAACAGTTACACAGCAGTCTATTGCTAAGTGGTCTGATGCAGAGATTGTTGTTTATGTTGGTTGTGGTGAGAGAGGAAATGAAATGACTGAAGTTCTAACTGAGTTCCCACATTTAATTGACCCTAAATCTGGAAAACCAATGATGGAAAGGACAATTCTTGTTGCAAATACATCCAATATGCCAGTTGCCGCAAGAGAAGCATCAGTTTATGTGGGAATTACTCTTGCTGAGTATTACAGAGATATGGGTTATAATGTTGCAATTATGGCAGATAGTACTTCAAGATGGGCTGAGGCAATGAGGGAGATTTCTTCAAGATTAGAGGAGATGCCTGGGGAAGAGGGATATCCTGCATATCTTTCAACTAAGCTTGCAAATTTTTATGAGAGAGCAGGAAGAGTTAAAACTTTAAATGGAAAAGAAGGCTCAGTTACAGTAATTGGAGCTGTTTCTCCTGCTGGTGGAGATTTTTCAGAGCCAGTTACACAAAATACTCTTAGGGTTGCAAAATGTTTTTGGGCTCTTGATGCAAAACTTGCTGAGAAGAGGCATTACTGGTCAATAAATTGGTTAAATTCATATTCATTATACCATGAATGATTAAGGGATTATTTTAAAGAAAATATTGATAAGAATTGGGGTAATAAAATAAAAGAGTTAATGACAATTCTCCAGGAAGAAGATTCTCTTATGGAAATTGTTCAACTTGTCGGTTCTGATTCATTGCCAGAAAATCAGCAAATAACTCTTGAAGTTGCAAGATTGATAAGAGAAGAGTTGCTTCAGCAGAATGCTTTTCATGATGTTGACAGATTTTGCCCACTTTCTAAGGCGAACGACCTTATTGATTTAGTTTTCACATTTAAAGAAAATGCAGAAAAAGCTTTAAAGGCAGGAGTGCCTGCAAAAGAAATAATTTCTTCTAAGGCAAAGTATAAAATCTCTTCAGTTAGAATGGAAGCGGGCTATTCAAGTTTGCTTAAATCTGTGAAAGCGGAAATTGAAAAAGAAATGGCTGATTTAATTAAGAGGTATGGATAAATGGGAATTATTAAAGAGTATAAAACAATAAGCAAAGTTGCAGGTCCTCTGGTTTTTGTAAAAGGAACTCATCCAGTGGGATATTCAGAAATTGTTGAAGTAAATTATGGGACTGAGAAAAGATTAGGACAGGTTCTTGAAACTTCAGAAAATGTTGTTGTTGTACAGCTTTTTGAAGGAACATCTGGTGCTCATAAACAGGCAACAGTTAAGTTCTTAGGAGAACCATTAACTTTGAAATTAGATGAAACAATAAAAGGAAGAGTTTTATCTGGACTTGGAAAACCTTTGGACGGAGGACCTTCCCTTTCTGGGGATAAGATTGAGATAACTGGGGCTGCAATTAATCCTTATTCTAGGGGACTCCCAAATAATTTTATTCAGACTGGGGTTTCTGCAATTGATATGATGACTACACTTGTTAGGGGTCAGAAATTACCGATTTTTTCAGGTTCTGGTTTATCCCATAATGATTTAGCTTTGCAGATAGCAAGACAATCAAAAGTTGTTGGAGAAAAAACTGAGTTTTTAGTGGTATTTGCGGCAATGGGAATTACAAATGAAGAGGCATTAAAATTTCAAAAATCATTTGAGGA
This sequence comes from Candidatus Woesearchaeota archaeon, assembly GCA_007117405.1. GTDB lineage: Archaea > Nanobdellota > Nanobdellia > Woesearchaeales > UBA583 > UBA583. Next base: position 6,386 of record SKGP01000092.1, read on the forward strand.
ATCAGGTGCAATTGATAATGCAATATTATTTTTAAATAAAGCGGACGACCCTTCTGTTGAAAGACTTGTAACTCCAAGAATGGCACTTACAACTGCAGAGTATTTTGCTTTTGAAAAAGGAATGCATGTTTTAGTAATACTTACTGATATGACTAACTATTGTGAGTCTTTAAGAGAGATAGGAGCTGCAAGAGAAGAGATACCTGGTAGAAGAGGTTATCCTGGTTACATGTATACAGACCTTTCTCAAATTTATGAAAGAGCTGGACTTGTTAAGGGAAAGAAAGGTTCTGTAACTCAAATTCCAATTTTAACTATGCCTGGTGATGATAAAACCCACCCTATTCCAGACCTTACTGGATATATTACTGAGGGCCAGGTTGTTATGGGTAGAGAGCTTCATAGAAAAAATATATATCCATCTATTGATGTACTGCCATCTCTTTCAAGGCTTATGGGTCTTGGGACTGGTGATGGAAAAACTAGGGAAGACCATAAAAAGGTTTCAGACCAGTGTTATGCACTTTATGCTGAAGGTAGAGATCTTAGGGGTCTTGTGGCTATTGTTGGTGAAGAAGCACTTTCAGATAGGGATAAGAGAAAACTTCAGTTTGCAGCTGAATTTGAAAAGAAATTTTTACAACAAGGATTATATGAAAATAGAGAGTTCAATAAAACAATGGAGATTGCTTGGGAACTTTTAAGGATGATTCCAAAGGAAGAACTTACAAAAATCGATGGTAAGTTGAAAGATAAATATTATTAAAATAAAATGGGTAAAACAATAAGTCCAAATAGGTCAGAACTTTTAAAGCTGAAAAATAAGATAAAAACAGCATCTTCTGGTCACAAACTTTTGAAGAAAAAAAGAGATGGCCTAATTATGGATTTTTTCAAATTGCTGGAAAACGCAAAGGACCTTAGGTCTGAGATGATACAATCATTTAACGAAGCTGAAAAGTCACTTAAGAGAACAAGAATTTTGTCTTTTGATTTGGAACTTAAAATGTATTCTAAAACAACAAAAGGTAGAAATTTAATAGATTTTCAATCTAAAAATATTATGGGTCTTACTGTTCCACAGATTAAATCTGAGTTTCAAAAAAGAAATTTTATTGAAAGAAATAGGACGATTTATTCATCTTTTACTATGGATGATACAATTAAAAAATATGAAGATTTAGTAAAAAAAATAATTATTATTGCAGAGGTAGAAACTGCAATGATTAGACTTTTGAATGAAATTGAAAAAACAAAAAGGAGAGTAAACGGTCTTGAATTTAACATTGTGCCTCAACTTAAAAAAGATGAAAGTTTTGTTAAACTTTCTCTTGAAGAACAGGAGAGAGACAATACTATAAGGCTTAAGAAAATTAAATCTAAAATTGCTCAAAAAAATTAAATCTACTTTTTTTATTTCTAAATTTAATTATGGTAACTAAAGTTTAAAAATAAATGAATTGATTATATATATTATGAGTGATACGCAAAAAAGTTTTTCTGAGAAGTTTAATGAAAGGTTTATTTTTGTAATGAAATCTTTGTGGTTTTACTTGAAGGAAGTTAGAAAAATTTATGGATTATTTTTTTTTATTATTTTGGGTGCTTTTCTTTATTATTTTCCTAAAGATTGGATAGAATATGGAATTTTACCGGCTATAATTTTGATTGCTTTTTATTATGTTGCTTTAAATTTATTAGTAGGACTTGTTAGGGCATTTATAGTATTTGTTTACAAGAAAAGAAATAAGTATTCATATGATTATTATGATAATTTTATATTAGGAATTGAGAGAGTTTCATTTTTGGTAACTAATTTTTTGTTTTTCTTTTTATTTTTATATCTAATGAATATTGAAATTAAAGAGTTTATAACATCAATTTCAATTTTTGCTGTAGCTTTAGTGTTGATATTTAAAGAGTATATTTCTAATATGATTAATGGAATGATTATCATGTTTTCAGATGAGTTTAAGCTCAAAGATTACGTTAAAGTTGGAGACTACAAAGGTAGAATCATTAATGTTAACTTTTTAAATACTGAAATTAAAACAGATGACGGAGATGTTGTTTTTATTCCTAATACTGTTATGGTTAGTAAGGAAATAATGAATTATAGTAAAAGTGTTGTAAAAAGGATTAGATATGAGTTTAAACTACCTATATCTTATTCTGGAAAAGTTCAGAAATTAGATGATTTTATTGCAAAACATCTTTCTGATGAGTTTGGTTCTCAAATAGAACCTGAAAATGTTAATTTGAAAATACTTGGAGTTGATAAAGATCAGATTACTTTAATACTTGAAGTTGTTTCTCAGAAGTATAATTTTAAATTTGAAGAGAGAGTTAAAAATAAATTTTCTAAGTTTTTACTTCAGTTCATAGATAAGGAAAATAAAAAAGTTGAAAATGATAAAAAACTTTAAATAGTTTCTTATTTTTCATTTTTTTATGACAAAAAAAGATTTTAGAAAAATAATTTATTCACTTCATCCTATGGAGAGAAAAGTTTTACCTTGGCTTGGCTTATCTCAAATTTCAAAAATCGCTGAGAAATCTGGACTTGATGAAATTGAAGTTTCAACCGCAGTTCAACTTTTGCAAAATAGAGGATATTCAATTTATGAATCAAAGGAGGATTTTTATGTGGGCCTTGATAGGTTTGGTGAGAAATTTTTAAAAGAAGGACTTCCTGAAATAAGATTTCTTAAAGATATAGAAAAGGGTCCAAAGAAAATGTCTGAACTTTCAATTGGA